>DAIDAU010000205.1 GCA_027310465.1 Rhodocyclaceae bacterium | reverse complement strand
GGACAATCCCGGCGACGCGCGGCTGATCCAGGAGATGATGGCCGAGGATCGCCACTTCCGGCTGTGGAAGAAGGCCGACCGGCTCTCCGACGGGCTCGACTACCTGTCGCAAGGCGACATCGGCATGGTGCTGCTCGACCTGTCGCTGCCGGACAGCGTCGGCATGGAGACCATCACCAAGGTGTTCAACCGGGCGCCGCAGGTTCCCATCGTCGTGCTGACGGGCAACGACGACGACGTGCTGGCGCTCTCGGCCGTCAAGACCGGCGCCCAGGACTTCCTGGTCAAGGGCCAGGTCGACAGCCGGCTGCTGCAGAGGACGATGCGCTACGCGATGGAGCGCAAGCAGGCCGAAAGCGCGCTGCGCGCCAGCGAGGAGCGCTACGCGCTGGCGGCGGCGGGCGCCAACGACGGGCTGTGGGACTGGCAGATGCAGGAGCAGCGCATCTACTTCTCGCCGCGCTGGAAGGCGATGCTTGGCTTCGCCGATCACGAGTTTCCCGCAACGCCGGAGAGCTGGCTGGCGCGCATCCACCCCGAGGACCTGCCGCGCGTGCACGAGCAGCTGAGCCGCTGCCTGCAGGGCCGCGTCGACCACCTCGAGACCGAATACCGCATCCGCCATCGCGGCGGCGACTACCGCTGGATGCTCTGCCGCGGCATCGCCGTGCATGACCCGCAGGGCAACGCGCTGCGGCTGGCCGGCTCGCAGACCGACATCCACGACCGCAAGATCGCCACCGAGCAGCTGCTGCACGACGCCCTGCACGACTCGCTCACCGGCCTGCCCAACCGCACCCTGCTGCTGGAGCGGATGCAGCGGGCGATGGAGCGTTCGCGGCGCAATCCCGGCAACATCTTCGCGGTCCTGTTCATCGATCTCGATCGCTTCAAGAACGTGAACGACAGCCTCGGCCACGAAGCCGGCGACAAGTTCCTGGTCGAAAGCGCGCGGCGGCTGGCGCTCGCCTGCCGGCCGGTCGATACGCTGGCGCGCCTGGGCGGCGACGAATTCATCCTGCTGCTCGAAGACATTTCCGGCGAGGCGGACGCGATCCGCGTGGCGAAGCGCGTGCAGGTGCTGTTCGGCGAGCCCTTCAGCATCGACGACCACGAGCTGTTCATGTCGGGCAGCATCGGCGTCGCCCTGAGCTCGGCGCGATATCTCATGCCGGAGGAACTGCTGCGCGACGCCGACACCGCCATGTACCGCGCCAAGATGCAGGGCAAGGCCTGCTACTCGGTGTTCGACGCGCCGATGCACGCCAAGGCGATGGCGCATCTGCGCATGGAATCGGACATGCGCCGGGCGCTCGAGCGCCAGGCGTTCCATCTCGAGTACCAGCCGGTGATCGCGCTTCCCGACGGCCGCATCGACGGCTTCGAGGCGCTGCTGCGCTGGAACCACGCGGAACAGGGCAGCATCGCGCCGGCCGAGTTCATCCCCCTGGCCGAGGAGACCGGGCTGATCGTGCCGCTCGGCCGCTGGGTGCTGCGCGAAGCCTGCCGGCAGCTGCTCGCCTGGCAGAAGCTGGCGCCGCAGGACGGCGGCATCAGCATGAGCGTGAACCTGTCGGCGCGCCAGTTCGCGGAACGAGACCTGGTCCCGAGCATCATCGACATCCTGCGCGAAACCGGGCTCGCCGCCGCCAGCCTCAAGCTCGAGATCACCGAGAGCACCGTCATGGCGGACATCGACGCCGCCGTGCACAAGCTGCAGCAGCTGGCCGACGCCGGCGTGCGCATCAGCATCGACGACTTCGGCACCGGCTATTCCTCCCTCGCCTACCTGCACCGCTTTCCCGTCGACACGCTGAAGATCGACCAGTCCTTCATCCGCAACATGGCGAGTTCCTCCGCCGCCGCGGAAATCGTTCGCGTGATCCTCGGCTTGGCCCAGGCGCTCGGCATGGAAGTCGTGGCGGAAGGCGCGGAAAACGCCGACGAGGTGCGCCTGCTGCAGACCTTGGGCTGTCCCCACGCGCAGGGCAACTACTTCTTCCGGCCGCTCTCGCGGCTGGCGGCGGCCTCCGCGCTCAAGTCCGCGGCGCGGGTCCCGCTGGGCTGACGGGACTTCCCGGCCCGCCGGCGCTAGAATGGCCGGGCAACTTCGTCGATCTGGCATTCATCGTGCGGCATCCATCCGAGCCGCGGAGGAGCATCCGTTGGTCAGCAAGGCTTTGGCTGGGACGCCGAAAGGAGAGGCTACGCCTTGCGCGGAAGATGCCGCCGTGGATGAAGCGATCACCCAGGGTCTCGCGGCGCTCTCCGGCCTGGACGCCGCGCTCGGCCTGCAGCACCTGCGCGGCCGCCTCGACAGCTACGTCCGGCTGCTGAAGAAGTTCGCCGATACGCGCGCGGCCGACATCGAGAACATGGGCAACCAGCTCGCCGCGCGCGACTACGCCGAAGTGGCGTCGCTGGCGCACAACATCAAGGGCATCGCCGGTTTTCTCGGCGCCACCGAGATACACGGCCTGGCCGGCGAGGTCTCGGCCGCGGTGCGCAACGGACGCGACGAGGCGGAGATCGGCCGGCTGGCCGCGGCCCTGATCGAAGCGCAGTCCGAGCTGCGCGCCGGCGTGTTCGCGCTCGTCGCCCAGCTGCCCCGGCCGAACGCCTAGGGCATTGCCGCGCATGGCCGGATCGCATCTGCCGCATCTGCCGTTCAGCCTCGCGTCCCTGTCGCCCAAATCACTGAAGAACCGCCTGGCGGCACTGACGGTCGGCCTGGTCGTCGCCTTCATCTGGGCGCTGGTGCTGGCGTCGGCCGGGATTCTCGAGCGACAGTTCGAGCACGTGCTGGCCGAGCAGCAATTGGCGACGGTGCGCTATGTCGCCGCCGGCATCGACAACGAACTGCACCAGCGCATCGACGGCCTGGTGCGCATCGCGCCGGGCATCGCACCGCTCCTCGGCAAGGGGCCGGCCGCCCTCGAAGGCTACCTGGCGAGCCAGCCGATCCTGGGCGACTTCTTCTCCGGCGGCATGGCGATCATCGGCCTCGACGGCCGCACCATCGCCGACTATCCGGCAGCGCCCGGGCGGCGCGGCACCTACTATGGCGATCGCGACTATTTCCGCCAGGCGATCGCCGCGCGCAAGCCCTATGTCGACAAGCCCGTCATCGGGCGCGCGCTGAAGCGTCCGGTGCTGACCATCGGCGTTCCCGTGCTCGACGCAAACGGCAGCGCGCGCGCGGTGCTGACCGGCATCAGCGACCTGACGGGACCGAACCTCCTCGGCATCCTCTCCGACCGCGCCATGACGGGCAGCGCCGAATTCTTCGTCATTTCTCCCGGCGAGAACGTCATCATCGCCGCCACCGACACGCGGCACGCCATGACGCCGCCGCCGCGGCGCGGCCTCAACCCGGCCTACGACCGTCTCGCCGACGGCTTCGAGGGCTCCAGCATCGGCGCCAATTCGCTGGGCGTGCAGAAGCTGTATTCGGGCAAGAAGATACCGGCCGCCAACTGGGTCGTCATGGCGGGGCTGCCCACTTCGGTCGCCTTCAAGCCGCTGCGCGTGATGCAGCAGACCATGTACCTGCTGGGCGCGCTCCTCACGGTCGTCGCGCTGTTCGCGACGCGCCGCATGAGCCAGCGCGCCCTCGCGCCGCTGGCCGACGCCAGCGAAGCGATGCGGCGCATGACGCATCGCGAACTGCCGCTGGCGCCGTTGCCGCGCGGCCGCGAAGACGAGATCGGCAAGCTCATCGACAATTTCAACCGGCTGGTGGAAGACCGCAGCCGCTACGAATCGGCGCTGGCGGAAAGCGAGCAGCGCTTCCGCATGCTGGTGGAAAGCGCGCCGGAGGCGATCTTCGTCCAGGTGCGCGGGCGCTTCGCCTACGTGAACGCGGCGACCGTGCGGCTGTTCGGCGCCCACGACGCCGCGGACCTGCTCGGCCAGCCGGTCCTCGACCGCGTGGCGCCCGACGACCGGCAGTCGGTCAGCCGGCGCATCCGCGACACCAACCAAAGCGGCACGGCCGCCAGCAGCCGGGAAGAGAAGCACCTGCGCCTCGACGGCACGCCGATCGACCTCGAAGTCTCGGGCGTGCCGGTCAGCTACGGCGACGAGAACGGCGCGCTGGTGTTCGCGCGCGACATCACCGACCGGAAACAGGCCGGCGAGGAACTGAGCAAGCTGTGGCTCGCCGTCGAGCAAAGCCCCAACGGCGTCCTCATCACCGATCTCAGCGCGCGCATCGAATATGCCAACGAGGCCATGGTGCAGACCAGCGGCTACAGCCGCGAGGAACTGCTCGGCCAGAACCCGCGGCTGCTACGCTCCGGCCGCACGCCGCGCGAGACGGCGCTCTCGCTGTGGGCGGCGCTGGCGAAAGGCGACACCTGGCGCGGCGAGTTCGTCAATCGCCGCAAGAACGGGGAGATCTACTACGAGTACGAGCACATCTCGCCGGTGCGCCAGGACGACGGCCGCATCACCCACTATCTGGCCGTCAAGGAGGACATCACCGAGCGCAAGCACCTGGCGATCGAGCTGGACAATTACCGCGAGCACCTCGAGTACATGGTGGACAGCCGCACGCGGGAGATCGAGGAGCTCAACCGGCAACTGGAGCGGCGCGCCCTCGAGGCGGAAAGCGCGACGCGCGCGAAGAGCATCTTCCTGGCGAACGTCAGCCACGAGATACGCACGCCGATCAGCGTCATCATGGGGTTCACCAACCTCGGCCTGCGCCGCACGCGAGACCCCAAGCTGCGCGAGCAGCTGAGCAAGATTTCCGAGGCCTCGCGGCACCTGCTGCAAGTCATCAACGACGTCCTCGACTTCTCGAAGATCGAAGCGGGCAAGCTCGTCGTGACCACCGGCCCGTTCGGCCTCGCCGAGGTCTTCCGGAACGTCGATACCCTGGTGGCGCAGCGCGCGCAAAGCAAGGGGCTGACGTTCGAGCGGATCCTGCCTTCCCGGCTGGCCGAGCTGCGCCTGCTCGGCGATCCGCTGCGCCTCGGGCAGATCCTCATCAACTATTGCGGCAACGCCGTCCAGTTCACCGAGCGCGGCGGCGTCACGCTCTCAGCCGAGATCCTCGAGGAGACCGCGTCCGATGTCCTCGCGCGCTTCGAAGTCGTCGACAGCGGCATCGGCATCGCGCCCGAGGATCAGCCGCGCCTGTTCACCGCCTTCGAGCAGGCCGACGGCTCGACCACGCGCAAGTACGGCGGTTCGGGCCTCGGCCTGGCGATCAGCCGCCACCTGGCGGAACTGATGGGCGGCCGCGTCGGCGTCGAAAGCCGGCCGGGATGCGGCAGCCGCTTCTGGCTGGAGGTCCGCCTGGGAAAGGCGTCCGAGGACGCGACCGCCGCGCCGCCGACCGACCAGGCCCGCTTGGACGACGCCGAAGCCGCGCTGCGCAGCGAGCACGCCGGCAAGCGCGTGCTGATCGCCGAGGACGAGGCGCTCAACCAGCAGATCGTGCAGGAGATATTGAGCGGCACCGGGCTGGCCGTCGACGTCGCCGGCAGCGGTGCGGATGCCGTGGAGATGGTGCGCGGGAAGGCCTACGACGCAATCCTGATGGACGTCCAAATGCCGGTGATGGACGGACTGGCCGCGGCGCAGGCGATCCGGTCGCTGCCGGGCCGCGCCCATGTGCCGATCATCGCCATGACGGCCAACGCTTTCACGGAGGATCGGCGGCGCTGCCTCGATGCGGGCATGGACGACTACATCGCCAAGCCTTGTTATCCCGAGGATCTGTTCGCCATGCTGCTCAAGTGGCTGGCGCCCCGGCAGCCGCCGGCCTGAGCAGGAAAATGTCCCGGCGGCGATGCCGCCGGCGATCGCTGATCGAAGGCGGCGCTCAGGCGCCGCGAGTGCCGTTGCCGGCGCGGGCGGCGCAGGACTGGGCCAGCCAGTCCATGCCGTTCGCGGCCTTCTTCTCGCTCGCCAGCGGAGCCAGCCGCGCCACGGGCTTGCCGTTGCGCGTCAGCACCACCTCCTCGCCGGAGGCCGCCTGATCCACGAGTTGCGAAAGGGTGTTGGTCGCTTCGAAGATGCCGATCGTTTTCATGCTTTAGACATACCATCACGAAGAGTTATGGTAATTATAACCAAAACGTCAAACGCATGCACAGGCCATAAAATCAACGAGATAGCATATTTTCAGATGCTAATTTGCTGCGTAGCGCAATGATATTCCAGGCGACTTATCCCTTCGCAAACTCGATGTGCCTGTCGCGCGCCGTCACCTTCACGGTGTCCTTCGGCGCGAACCTGCCTTCGAGGATCGACCTGGCGAGCGGGTTCTCGATGCGCTCCTGGATCGCGCGCTTCAGCGGACGCGCGCCGAACACCGGATCGAAGCCCGTTTCGGCCAGTTCCGCCAGCGCCTTGTCGTCGATTTCGATGCGCATGTCGAGCTTGGCCAGGCGCTTCTCGAGATAGCCGAGCTGGATCTTCGCGATGCCGGCGATGTGCTTCTCGTCGAGCGCGTGGAACACGACGATCTCGTCGATGCGGTTCACGAACTCGGGGCGGAAGTGCATCTTCACCTCGCCCATGACGGCGAGCTTGATCACCTGGTAATCGTCGCCGGCCATCTGCTGGATCATCTGGCTGCCGAGGTTCGACGTCATGACGATCACGGTGTTCTTGAAGTCCACGGTGCGCCCTTGCCCGTCGGTCATGCGGCCGTCGTCGAGCACCTGCAGCAGCACGTTGAAGACGTCCGGGTGCGCCTTCTCGACCTCGTCGAACAGGATCACCGAATAGGGCTTGCGCCGCACCTGCTCGGTGAGGTAGCCGCCCTCCTCGTAGCCGACGTAGCCCGGCGGCGCGCCGATCAGGCGCGCGACCGAGTGCTTCTCCATGAACTCGCTCATGTCGATGCGGATCAGGTGCTCCTCGGAGTCGAACAGGAACTCGGCGAGCGCCTTGCACAGCTCGGTCTTGCCGACACCCGTCGGGCCGAGGAACAGGAAGGAGCCGTAGGGCTTGTTCTCGTCGGACAAGCCGGCGCGCGAGCGGCGGATGGCATCGGACACCAGGCGCACCGCCTCGTCCTGCCCCACCACGCGCTGGTGCAGCTTGCCTTCCATCTGCAGCAGCTTGTCGCGCTCGCCCTGCATCATCTTGGAGACGGGGATGCCGGTGGCGCGCGACACGACCTCGGCGATCTCCTCGGCGCCGACCTGGGTGCGCAGCAACTGGTTCTGCTTGCCGCCGTCCCCGGATTTCTCCGCCGCCTTCAACTGCGCCTCGAGCTGCGGCAGCTTGCCGTACTGGATCTCGGCGACCTTCTCGAGCTGGCCCTTGCGCTGGAACTCGGCCATCTGCGCGCGCGCCTTGTCGATCTCCTCCTTGATGTGCGCGCTGCCCTGCACCTGCGCCTTCTCGGCCTTCCAGACCTCCTCGAGGTCCGAGTATTCCTTCTGCAGCTTGGCGATCTCGTCCTCGATCAGGCCGAGGCGCTTCTTCGACGCCTCATCCTTCTCCTTCTTCACCGCCTCGCGCTCGATCTTCAGCTGGATCAGGCGGCGATCGAGCTTGTCCATGACCTCGGGCTTGGAGTCGATCTCCATCTTGATGCGCGCCGCCGCCTCGTCGATGAGGTCGATCGCCTTGTCCGGCAGGAAGCGGTCGGTGATGTAGCGGTGCGACAGTTCCGCCGCGGCGACGATCGCCGGGTCGGTGATGTCCACGCCGTGGTGCAACTCGTACTTCTCCTGCAGGCCGCGCAGGATGCCGATCGTGGCCTCGACGCTCGGCTCGTCGACCAGCACCTTCTGGAAGCGGCGCTCGAGCGCGGCGTCCTTCTCGATGTACTTGCGGTATTCGTCGAGCGTGGTGGCGCCGATGCAGTGCAGCTCGCCGCGCGCCAGCGCAGGCTTCAGCATGTTGCCGGCATCGATGGCGCCCTCGGCCTTGCCCGCGCCGACCATGGTGTGCAGCTCGTCGATGAACACTATGATGCGTCCCTCGTCCTGCGCGATCTCCTTCAGCACGGCCTTGAGGCGCTCCTCGAATTCGCCGCGGTACTTGGCGCCGGCGAGCAGCGCCGCCATGTCGAGCGACAGCACCTTCTTGCCCTTGAGCGTTTCCGGCACCTCGTCGTTCACGATGCGCTGCGCCAGGCCCTCGACGATCGCCGTCTTGCCCACGCCCGGCTCGCCGATCAGCACCGGGTTGTTCTTGGTGCGCCGCTGCAGGATCTGGATGGCGCGGCGGATCTCGTCGTCGCGGCCGATCACCGGGTCGAGCTTGCCGGAACGGGCACGCTCGGTGAGGTCGAGGCAGTATTTCTTCAGCGCCTCGCGCTGGCCCTCGGCTTCCTGCGAGCCGACGCTGGAACCGCCGCGCACGGCCTCGATCGCCGCCTCCAGCGCCGGCCGCGCCAGTCCGTGCTCCTTGAGCAATCTGCCAGCCTCGCCGCGGTCAGAGGCCAGCGCCAGCAGGAACATCTCCGAGGCGATGAACTGGTCGCCGCGCTTCTGCGCTTCCTTGTCGGTGACGTTCAGCAGGTTCGACAAGTCGCGGCCGATCGAGACTTCTCCGCCGTGGCCTTCGACCTGCGGCAGCCGGTCGATCGCGGCGTCGAGCGCCTTCTTCAGCGGCGCGACGTTGACGCCGGCCCGCTGGAGCAGCGACGTGGTGGCGCCGTCGTCCTGGTTCAGCAGCGCCAGCAGCAGGTGCTGCGGCTCGATGATCTGGTTGTCGTGGCCGACGGCGATGCTCTGGGCGTCGGCCAGCGCCTGCTGGAACTTGGTAGTGAATTTGTCGAAGCGCATGGAAAATCCCTCGGGCAAGATCGGTTTATCTCCACATAGGGATAGTCCATTGATTTTCAAGCCTCCCCGGGCGTGTGATACATTTGAATGACCTGGCGTAGCGTAAACAGAGGGGAGATAACCATGAAAAACGAGCAACTGGGCGAATTGCATCGCAAGAACATGGAAGCGGCCATGCGTCTGGCCCAGCTTTCGATCGAGAACTCGCAGAAGATCATGGCGCTGCAATCGGAGCTGGCGCGCGAACTGTTCCAGGAGAGCGTCGCCATCGCCAAGGCGCAGACCGGCGCCGAAGATCCGCAGAAGCTGATGAACCTGCGCGCCAAGTATGCGCAGGAGACCGCGCAGAAGATGATGGAATCGGCGCAGAAGATCGCCGAGATCGGCAACGAGGCGCGCGTCGAGTTCTCGCGGCTGCTCACCGAACAGCTGGCCTCCGGCAGCCACGACCTGATGGACTCGTTCCAGGCCTTCTTCAAGTCGCTGCCCGGCCACAACCCGAACGTCGCCGAAGCGATGCAGCAAGCGATGGAGCGCGCCAACAACGCGTTCGAGCAGATCGCCCAGGTCTCGTCGAACGCCTTCGGCAACATGGCGGACATCGCCAAGAGCTCGATGTCGCCGGCGAAGGGCAAGTAGGCCGATCGCGCAGCGCACGAAGGCCCCTGCGGGGGCCTTCGCCATTTGCGCCGCGCGATAGAATGTTCGCATGGCCGCCGCTACCATCCTCCGCGCCGCCGCCTTGCGCGCCGTCGAATCGCGCTATCGCGATGCCGACCCGCCGCTCATGGAACGCGCAGGCGCCGCCGCGGCGAAAGTCGCGGCCGAGATGCTGCCCGCCGGCGGCGATGTCCTCGTCGTCGCGGGGCCGGGCAACAACGGCGGCGATGCCTTCGTCGTCGCGCGACTGCTGAAGGAAGGCGGCTATCGCCCGACCGTGGTCTTCGCCGGCACGCCGGAAAAGCTTCCCGCGGACGCACGCGCGGCGTACGAGAGCTGGCTATCGGTCGGCGGCTCGACACAGCATGAGATTCCCGCGCAGCGCTTCGCGCTGGTCGTCGACGGCCTGTTCGGCATCGGCCTTGCGCGTCCGCTGGACGGGCGCTACGCGGAACTCGTGGCGCAGATCAATGCCGCGGGCATTCCGGTGCTGGCGCTCGACGCGCCGAGCGGTCTCGACGGCGAGACCGGACGCGTGCTGGGCTGCGCCGTGCGCGCCGCGCGCACCGCCACCTTCATCGCGCTCAAGCCCGGACTGCTGACGCTCGACGGCCCCGACTGCTGCGGCGAGATTTCCGTCCATCCGCTCGGCATCGACGATGCCGATGCGGATGGCATTCTCGCCGAGCGCTCGCTGTTCCGCGAACAACTGAAGCCGCGACCGCGCAACAGCCACAAGGGCAGCTTCGGCAGCGTCGGCATCATCGGCGGCGCCGCCGGCATGGCGGGCGCGGCGCTGCTGGCCGGCCGCGCCGCGCTGCAGCTCGGCGCCGGGCGCGTCTATGGCGGCATGCTGGAGCGCCTGCTCTGCGATCCCGTTCAACCGGAATTGATGCTGCGCGCCGCCGACGAAGTCTTCGACCTCGCCACCGTCCTGGCCATCGGGCCCGGCCTCGGCCGGTCGTCCGCCGCGATCGACCTGCTGCGCCGGGCGATCGCGGCGCCGCTGCCGCTGGTCGTCGACGCCGACGGCCTCAATCTCCTCGCCGCGCATCCGGTGTTCGGCAAGCATCTGGCGGCGCGCTCCGCGGCTACCCTGCTCACGCCGCATCCGGCCGAAGCGGCGCGCCTGCTGGCGACGACGACCGCCGAAGTACAGGCCGATCGCGTCACGGCGGCGCGCGATCTCGCCGCGCGCTTCAAGGCCGACGTGGTGCTGAAGGGCTGCGGCAGCATCCTCGCCGGCGCCGACGGCCGCTGGGCCATCAACACCAGCGGCAATGCCGGCCTCGCCAGCGCCGGCAGCGGCGACGTGCTGACCGGCTTCGCCGCCGCGCTGCTCGCCCAAGGCTGGCCCGCTGCGCACGCGCTCGCCGCGGCGGTCCATCTGCATGGCGCCGCGGCGGACCGGCTCGCCGCTTCCGGCTGCGGCCCGATCGGCATGACGGCCGGCGAACTGATCCCCGCCGCGCGCAGCCTGCTCAATCGCTGGACGATGGATGCCGCGGCAGGCTAGGCCGCTGCTCGGCATCGGCCTGATGCTGCTGGCGGCCTTCTGTTTCGCCGCGCTCGACGCCACCTCGAAGAAGCTCACGCAGAGCTTCCCCGTGCCGCTGCTGGTGTGGGCGCGCTATCTCGTGCACTTCCTGCTGATGGTGATCTTCCTGGGGCCTTCGATGAAGGCGCGGCTGATCCTCACGCGGCGCCCCACCATGCAGGTGTGGCGCGCCGTCATGCTGGTCGGCACCACGGGATTCGCGATGGCGTCGTTTCGCACCATGCCGCTGGCCGAGGCCACGTCGATCCTGTTCGTCACGCCGCTCGCCGTGGCGCTGCTGGCCGGACGCATGCTCGGCGAACGCCTCGATGCCTCGCGCTGGATCGCCGTCGTCGCCGGCTTCTGCGGCATGCTGCTGGTGGCGCGTCCCGGCGGCGCCATGACGTTCGCCGGCATCGCCTGGGCGCTGGCCGCCGCGGCTTGCTACACGGTCTACCAGATCCAGACGCGCATGCTCTCGCCGAGCGAGAACACGTGGACGATGCTGTTCTACACGGCGCTCGTCGGCACCCTCGCGATGAGCCTGGGCTTGCCGCTGTTCTGGACCGGAACGATGCCGACGCCGACGCAGGCCGCGATGATCGCGAGCCTCGGCATTTACGGCGGCACCGGCCACTTCCTGCTGATCCGCGCCTTTCGCCATGCGCCCGCATCGACGCTGTCGCCGTTCCTCTACACGCAGCTGGTCTGGGCGACGCTGTTCGGCATTCTCTTCTACGATCACGTACCGGATCGCGCGTCGATCCTCGGCATGGCGATCATCGCCGCCGGCAGCATCGCCATGGCGGCGCTGGAGCGGCGCCGGCGCTGATAGAATTTCCGCGAAAGGGAGAAGCCGTCATGGAATTTCCGCTGCAACTCGCCGCCGAAGTCGAACGCAACGTGCTCGCCGCCCTGGTCGAGGACGTCGGCGGCGGCGACCTCACGGCGCAGCTGATGCCGCTCAACCGCCATGCCTTCGGCATCGTGGTGACGCGCGAGGACGCCGTGCTGGCGGGACGCGCGTGGTTCGAGATGTGCTTCCGCCACCTCGATCCCAACGCCCGCATCGCCTGGTCGGCCAAGGACGGCGACGTCCTCGGCGCGGGGCAGACCGTCTGCGAGGTCCAAGCCGACACGCGCGCGCTGCTCACCGCCGAGCGCGCGGCGCTGAACTTCCTCCAGCTGCTGTCCGGCACCGCGACGACGACCGCGCGCTACGTCGCCGCCGTCGCCGGCACGCGCGCCAAGATCGTCGACACGCGCAAGACGCTGCCCGGCCTGCGCCTGGCGCAGAAGTACGCGGTGCGCTGCGGCGGCGGCGTCAATCACCGGCTCGGCCTCTACGACGGCATCCTCATCAA
>DAIDAU010000190.1 GCA_027310465.1 Rhodocyclaceae bacterium | reverse complement strand
TCCGGGAACATGCGGAACAGTTCGAGCAGGCTGATGGTGATGCCGTCATTCATGGCTCAGCCTTTCTTCGCGTTAGCGCGAGCGTGTTCCAGCATAAAGTCCTTGGCCTTCTGAGCCGCCGCCTTGCGGCTCTCCAGATCGTCCACCATGAACTTGAACTGCTTGAGGATGATGCCGTCGCGGCGCACTTGAAGCGAGCATGTCAGAGCCTTCCCCTTGCCAGCTTTACCGCCGCTGGTTGGCATATGGATTTCGTAGGGGCCAAGGTCGGCGATCTTCGTCATGGCTGCACCCTAGCGGCCAAGAACCGCATCGAGCGCCGCCAGCGGCTTGCGCGTGTCGCCTTCCTTCGCCACGAAGGCTACGGAGTCGAGCAGCGTGCGAGCCTTCTCTATCGCCGTTACCGCGACATCGGCGCCGGTCGTCTTGGCCTCGTTGTTGGTGCCGTCCATCGGATCGTAGCCGAGCGCGGCGATGCGATCCTTCGGCTCCCATTCGTCGGCCATTTCGTCCAAGCGGTCTTGATTCGCCATCCAGTGATCGTAGAGACGCAGGCCATCGAAGGCGTTGCGGAGGCCGAAGGACAGCGTTTCTTCCTGCCAGCCGAGCCAGTCGGCGACGTGGGCCAAGGTTTCGCGTGCATTCATGGTCATCACCTCCGGTTACTCGCCCATTACCTGCGCGATAAGGGCGCGGGCGGCTTCCTCGCTGGGATAAATCCCACGATGCGCGCTCCCTTGCATCACTTCCCATCCGCCGGCTTCGGCCCGATATTCGACGGTCCATTGCGAAGCGGTCGCGCCAGTCGCCTTGGCGATAGCAGCGCGCAGGATGTCGATGGTGTCGCTCGCCTCGCGCGCTGTGGCTTCATGGCCGGCTTCCTTGTGGCGGATGAAGGCATTGACGACGTACTTCTCCGCCTTTTGCAGCGCCGCCAGCAGGTCCGGCGCGGCGGCGATCAGGTCCGCGTTGGCCGTGACCTCTTGCGGGCAATCCTCGAAGCCGATCCATCCGTTGCTGATGCTGGCGATTCCGATACGGCGGTCAGTCGTGGTGATCTGGTTCTTCGTGATGATCCACGGTCCCGGCGTGTGCTTGGCAGTCATTTGGTTCCTCCTGCCTCTGTTCCCGAGGCGCGGTCGAATCGGCGATCCGTTAGATACATAGTAGATAACTCCCGCGCGGGAGTCAAGTGCCTAGCTTATGAAATGTTTCTATGACGAGGAGGTAGGGGAGTTACGTATATAAGTCCCCTTTTTTTTGATGCTCCTGCCGCGTGTTGGTGTGCACGAACGATGGTGCTGTCCAAGAACACTTCTTCGAAGTCGGCATCTTCGGAAAGCCGGGCGAAGATGGCTTGCCACACGCCCTTGTCGGCCCAACGGGAGAAGCGCCGGAACGCGCTATTCCAGGGACCGAACGCCTTCGGCAGATCACGCCATGGTGCTCCTGTGCGCGCCATCCAGAGCACCGCTTCGACAAATAACCGGTTGTCGGCACCCGTCCGCCCTCGGTCCCCATGTTTACCGTGGAGCAGTCCTTCAATTCGCACCCACTGGTCGTCACGCAGCAACAATCTCGGCATCCTGTCGTCTTCTCAAAAGACAGGATGTGAACACATTTCGACCGCTGTGAACAGGGGGTAAGCATCAAATGTCCACAGGCTCTAGTTATGTTGATTCTTCTGGGGTGACCCAGACCGTGCAGACATCGCGCACAGGGCATTTCGAGATGACCCGCGATGGCTTCGTGTTGCTTGCTATGGGTTTCACGGGCAAGAAGGCGCTGGCGTGGAAGATCCAGTACATCCAAGCTTTCGACGCGATGGAGCGCGCCCTGGCCGAGCACCAGGACAACGAGTTTCGAGCCGAGATCGTCCAAGTGGTCAAAGACGTCGTTGCGGAGGAAGTCGCCAAGATTCGCGCCGAGTATGCTGCGCTGAACGCCACGCAGGTCGCTGGCCGGTTGGGCATTCCCACCTGGTCGACCGAGGGCGGGTATCTGTCTGAGGC
>DAIDAU010000179.1 GCA_027310465.1 Rhodocyclaceae bacterium | reverse complement strand
CTTCTGGGACACCCACGAGCGTTTGTGGAATCAGAGAGCAGACGTCCTGGTGACCCACGAGGCGCCAGGTTGCGGGCTGCATCCAAACGGTTTTGATGCCCTGGCTGAACTAGCGCAGGCGATGAAGGTGAAGGCCAGTTTCCATGGGCATCAGCATGATCGCCTTGACGAGCACTACCGGACGCTCGATGAGCGGCTGGGCTTTAAGGCTTATGGCGTGGGCTTCTGCGGTTTATCGGCCATCGATCAGGACTTCAATGTGATCGCTGTGCAGCCCGGTGACTTCGACGACGAGCGCATGCAGAGGATGCGGCATCCGAAGTTGTAGCGATACAGCAGCGCAGAGATAACGGCAAAACCTGCGCATCGAAAATGAATGAATGAGGTGCCCAAAGGCCCCTTTGGTTTCCTAGTTGAGGTTGATGATCCGATTTGCAGAGATCCACTTTATGCAGTCAGTATGAGCTTCCCCCGAAATTTCGTCTTCCAGGAGATGGGGTATAACGCCCCAGCGAACTGGAAGGAGAGACGGAGTTGAAGATACCGAAGCAGGAGTACACGGCCGAGTTCGGGGAGTTGGCCGTGAAGCGGGTGAAGGGTGGCCAGGGCATCGGCGCCGTGGCGTGGGAGCTGGGAATCAGCGACCAGACGCTGCGCAACTGGGTGAAAGCGTTCGACGCGGGCAAGCTCAACGGTCCCGACACGAGGGCGGTGACACCTGAGCAGATGGAACTCTCGCGGCTGCGGGCGGAGAACATCCGATTGCAGCGGCAGGTGGAAATTCTAAAAAAAGCGACGGCGTTCTTCGCGAAGGATGCGCTATGAAGTACGCCTGGATCGACGCGCATCGCAAGGAGTTCGAGGTGGCGGAAATGTGCGCGGCGCTGACGGTGAGCGCCAGCGGCTATCAAGCTTGGAAGCATGGCGGTACGCCGAATCGCAAGCGGCTGACGGATGCGCAGATGCTCGCGCTGATCCGCGCGATCCACGCCGAACTCAAGGGCGCCTACGGCAGCCCGCGCATTACCGAGGAACTGCGGGCGCGGGGCTTTCCGGCCAGCAAGGCGCGTGTCGAACGGCTGATGCGCGAGAACGGCATTCGCGGCCGGCACAAGCGGCGCTACAAGGCGACGACGGACTCGAAGCACAGCCTGCCGGTGGCGCCGAACCTGCTCGACCGCAACTTCACGCCCGCGGCACCGAACCAGGCGTGGAGCGCCGACCTGACCTACATCTGGACCGACGAAGGCTGGCTGTATCTGGCCGTCGTGCTCGATCTGTTCAACCGCGAGATCGTCGGCTGGTCGATCAAGCCGAGGATGACGGCGGACATCGTCTGCGATGCTTTGGCGATGGCCTGGTTCCGCAGGAAGCCGGCGCCGGGGCTGATTCATCATTCCGACCGAGGAAGCCAGTATGCGAGCCACGCCTTTCAGGCGCGGCTGAAGGAATACGGAATGGTCTGCTCGATGAGCCGCAAGGGAAATTGCTGGGACAACGCGCCGACGGAGAGCTTCTTCAACAGCCTGAAGAATGAGCGGGTGCATGGCACCCGCTACGGTACGCGCGCCGAAGCGGCGGCCGATCTGTTCGACTACATCGAGCCGTTCTACAACCGGCGCCGGCGCCATTCCACGCTTGGCTACGC
>DAIDAU010000174.1 GCA_027310465.1 Rhodocyclaceae bacterium | reverse complement strand
GTGACGCCCTTGCCCAATGCGCCGGTGACTTTCACCAGCATCGACTTCGACTTCTTCGCCACCAGCGTCTGCGTCGCCAGCACATGCTCGACCTCCGACGTGCCGATGCCGTGGGCGAGCGCGCCGAAGGCGCCGTGCGTGGAGGTGTGGCTGTCGCCGCAGACGACCGTCATGCCGGGCAGCGTGGTGCCGTTCTCCGGGCCGATGACGTGGATGATGCCCTGGTTCTCGTGCTTGAACGGGAAGTAGACCAGCGCGCCGAATTCCTTGATGTTGCTGTCGAGCGTGTCGACCTGCAGCTTCGCGATCGGCTCCTCGATGCCGCGATCCCAGTGATCGGTCGGCGTGTTGTGGTCGGGATTGGCGACGATGCTGTCCTTGCGCCAGGGCTTGCGGCCGGAAAGGCGCATGCCTTCGAACGCCTGCGGGCTGGTCACTTCGTGCATGAGGTGGCGATCGATGTACAGCAAACAGGTACCGTCGCTCTCCTCCCTGACGACGTGCGATTCCCAGAGCTTGTCGTAGAGTGTCTTGCCAGTCATAGCGGCTCCTTCGGTGGAAATGGGATGCCGGCCATGTCTCCTCTGCCGGCATTGGAAACGCATCCTAAGGCCGGCCTGATACCGGGACAAGACCAGCGGTTATACTGGTATCCACACTAACAGGAACATCGCTCATGGAAACCCGCCGCCAGGAACTCGGCGCCTTTCTGCAAGCCCTGCGCAGCCGCTCCGCGCCGGAGGAATTCGGCTTCCCCGCCGGCAGCCGCCGCCGCACCCAGGGCCTGCGCCGCGAGGAAGCAGCGCAGCTCGCCGGCATCAGCCCCACCTGGTACACCTGGATCGAGCAGGGCCGAGAGGTGCGCGTCTCCGCGGAAGTGCTCGACCGCCTCGCGCGATCGCTGAAGCTCACGCCGACCGAACGCGCCTACCTCTTCGAGATGGCGGGCCGCCGCGACCCGCAGGCCGCGACGCCCGAGGAGGACACGGCGCCCGCCGCGCTCGCGGCCGTGCTCGACGACATCGCCGTGCCGGCCTACGTCATGGGCCGCTACTGGGACGTGCTGGCCTGGAACAAGCCCGCGGCGGAACTGTTCAGCGGCTGGCTCGACCGCAGGCAAGCGGTCGGCGATCCGCCGCCCAACATGCTGCGCTTCGTCTTCCTCGAGCAGCAGGCGCGCCGCTTCGTCGTCGACTGGGAGGCGCGCGCGCGCCGCATCACCGCGGAATTCCGCGCCGACTGCCGCAGCCGCTTCGAGGAGCCGGCATTGCAACGGCTCGTCGACGAATTGAAAGCCGCCAGCCCCGAGTTCGCACGCTTCTGGAAGCAGCACGACGTGCTCGAGCGCCAGGGCGGCCAGCGCGACTTCTACCATCCGAAGCGCCACTTCGTCAGCTACGTGCAGGTCACGCTGCGACCCGTCGAGCAGGAGCACCTGAAGCTGGTGATGCTGAAGCCCGTCTAACCCAGCGATTCGGCGATCGCGCCCTGCAGCACGTCGATGTCGAGCGGCTTGTGCAGCAGGCGAATCGCGTTGGCCTCGATGAGGCGGATCAGCGAGGGCTCGGTATCTCCGGTGATGATGATGGCCGGCAGGTCCGCTCCGAACCTCTCGCGGACCGCCGCCACGACGCCGACGCCGGTTTCCGGTCCGGCCAGACGGTAGTCGGAGATCACGATCTGCGGCGCCTCGCCGTTCAGCAGCGGCATCAGCTTCTCGGCCGATTCCGCCGACACCAGCTGATGGCCGCGCTGCCCGAGCGCATAGGCGAGCGCCGCGGCCACGTGGCTGTCGTCCTCGACCAGCGCGATGCGCAGCGGCCGGCACGGCTGCCGGGGCGGGGTGGCCGGCACGACGCGCGTGCCCAGCGGCAGTTCCACCGCGAACACCGAGCCGCGGCCCAACCGGGAATTCACGCGCACCTCCAGACCCAGCACCGCCGCGGTCTTTACGACGATCGCCAGCCCCAGGCCGGTTCCCTTGACGCGGTTCCGCTCGCTGTTCCCGAGCTGCTTGAACTCCGCGAAGATCTCGGTCGTCTTGTCGGCCGGGATGCCGACGCCGGTATCCCACACCTCGAGCCACGTCTTGCCTCGCCGATGCCGGCAAACGATCAGGATCCCGCCGCGCTCGGTGTAGCGGATCGCATTGGCGATCAGGTTGCCGACGATGCGCTGGAACAGCACGGGATCGGTGCGCGCGACGAGCTCGGGATAGCAGCGGCGCAGCTGCAGGCGTTTCGAGCGCGCTTCGGGTTCGTGCGCCGAGACCACCTTGGCCAACGCGGTGGCGACGAGGAAGTCGCTCACCTTCGGCACCACCGCGCCCGCCTCGAGCCGCGACAGGTTCAGCAGATTCGACAGCATCTCGTTGAGGCCGCAGACGCAGTTCTTCATATTGGACAGCAGTTGGCCCTCGGCGGCGCCGAGCTTGTGATCGAGCGCGCCGACATACAGGGAAAGCGCGGAGAGCGGCTGCCGCAGATCGTGACTGACGGCCGCAAGGAAGCGCGACTTGGCGTCGTTGGCACGCTCCGCCTCGAGCTTGGCCGATCTCAGCGCGTCTTCGGCCCTCTTGCGTTCCGTGATATCCAGCACTTGCGAGAGGATCGACGTCATCGTCCCGTCCTCGCCCCGCAGATTCGAGTTGTACCAGACGCAATGAATGACGCGTCCGTCCTTCGTGAGGTTGCGGTTCTCGTTGACGACGTAGCGCGTCGTGCCGGCCGACAGCTGCGCCATGGTCCGCCCGACGAGCGGAATATCCTCCGGGTAGATCATGTTCAGGTCCATGATCGGCTTGCCGACGGTTTGGGCCGCGGTCCAGCCGAATATCCGCTCGGCCTCGTCAGACCACTGCGTGACCGTGAAATCGCTGTCCCAGGCAACCACGCCCATCGGAGAATTTTCGATATGCGCGCGCAGCCGCGCCTCGCTTTCGCGGATGGTCTGCTCCGCCCGACGGTGTTCCGTGATGTCGCGCACCGCGGTAAGCCTGAGCATGCGGCCATCCTGTTCGATGGTGCGGCCGCGCACCTCCGCGAGGCGGCGCGAGCCGTCCTTGCACAGGATTTCATACTCGGCATGGCTCTCGCGTCCCGACTCGATGGCCGCAGTCGCCTCCACCTGGCCGTTCGCGCTCATGAATTCGGCAACATGGCGCCCGATCACCTCGTTGCGGTCGTAGCCGAACATCTGCGTCAGGCGATCATTCGCGTCGATCAGCCGCCCTGCCACGGTGATGGCGATCCCCTCGAAGCTGGCGGCCGCGAGGGTTTCGAACCGCTGGGTCGCGGCCTTTGCCGCCAGCTCGGCCGATACTCGCGCCGTAACGTCGCGGGAAACCGCCAGCAGCCTCTCCGGCCATCCGTCTTCGCCGAGGATGGGCGTGATGATGACGTCCCACCATTTGGGCGTGCCCTTTGTCGACGGGCAGGAGGCGCGGAATCCGCCCTGCCGTCCGGCACGCGCCTCGGCCAGCGCCGCCTCGACCAGCGGCAGTTCCTTCTTCTCCCAGAAGTCGTTCCACGGTGTGCCGATGTAGCGCCAGACGTCTTCGATCTCCATCAGGCGCTGCCCGCTTTCGCTCATCGACAGCAGCGTGCCGTCGAGGGCAAGCACCTTGATGCAGTCCGAACTGCTGGCGATGATGCGGCGATTGAATTCCTCGCTTTCGTGCAGCGCCGCCCTGTCCTGGTTCTGCGTCGTGACGTCGCGCGCGAAGACGATCAACCGCCCCGTGCCGCCCGGCAGGTAGGTCACCGTCACTTCGATATCGACGATCACGCCGTCCTTGCGCCGATGACGGCTTTCGAAGCGGTCGAATCCCGTCTCGATGACGGTCGCGATATGGGCGTGCGTGTCCTCGGGCGTTTCGATCGCTTCGACATGCGAAAGGCTCATCGTGAGAAGTTCCTCGCGCGCATAGCCGACCATCTGGCAATAGGCGTCGTTCGCGTCGAGGAAGCGGCCCGACAGGTCGTTGACCCAGAACGCGTCGAGCGTCGTCTTGAGGATGGCCCGGTATTCGTCCTCCGAGCGCGTGCCGTCTCGGGCGCTCCTTGCGGGTGTGGCGGCCGAAGCGGGTCCGGCGATTTCCGCGGCGCCGAGGATGTCGGTAAGTTCCATGACGATGACTGGGTCAGGACAACGGCAAAAAGATAAGAAACCCGGCGGGCGTCGGCGATACCCGGATTCCCGTAATCCGGCTACCGGCAAACCGGTAGCTTCACCCCAACGGCATCGGTGTCATCGGGATTGCGCGGCGCAGCGACAGCCGACGCGGCTTCAGTAGTCGCGCCGGTCGATCAGCGCCTGCGCCACCGTGGCAGCGTCGGTGTACTCGATCTCGCCGCCGACCGGCACGCCGCGCGCGATGCGGCTGACCTTGAGCCCGCGCGCGTGCAGCACCTCGCCGAGGTAGTGCGCGGTGGCCTCGCCTTCGTTGGTGAAGTTGGTGGCGAGGATGACTTCCTTGACGATGCCGTCGCAGGCGCGCGCCAGCAGCCGGTCGAAGCCGAGTTCCTTGGGCCCGATGCCGTCCAGCGGCGACAGCTGGCCCATCAGGACGTAGTAGAGGCCGCTGTAGGCGTGCGTCTGCTCCATCGTGTTGAGGTCGACCGGCATCTCGACGATGCACAGCAGCGACGGATCGCGGCGCGGCGACGCGCAGCGTTCGCAGATCTCGTCCTCGGTGAAGGTGTTGCAGCGCGCGCAGCGGCGCAGCGTCTTCAATGCCTGGTCGAGCGCCGCGGCCAGCCGTTCGGCGCCGCGCGGATTGCGCTGCAGCAGGTGGTAGGCCATGCGCTGCGCGGATTTCGGGCCCACGCCGGGCAGGCAGCGCAACGCCTCGATCAGGTCGTCTAGCGACGACGCTGATGACATTAACGACTACCCCCCGGCCCCCTTCCAAGGAAGGGGGAGCCCGTAAGCTCGCTTCGCTCGAAACTCATTGTGGCCGACGTGCTCAGAAGGGGAGCTTCATGCCCGGCGGCAGATTGAGGCCCGCGGTGAAGCCGGCCATCTTCTCCTGCATCGTCGTCTCGGCGCGGCGATTGGCGTCATTCACGGCGGCGGCGATCAGGTCCTCGAGCATCTCCTTGTCGTCCATCACGGAAGGATCGATGCTGACGCGCTTGACGTCGTGCTTGCAGGTCATGACAACCTTGACGGCGCCGGCGCCCGACTGGCCTTCGACCTCGATCTGGGCGAGCTGCTCCTGCGCCTTGACCATGTTTTCCTGCATCTGCTGCGCCTGCTTCATCAGGTTCGCGATGCCGCCTTTGTTGAACATGCGATGCTCCTTGATTCTTAAACGGGTTTGATGGTGGATTCGTCGATGCTGGCGTCGAACAGATCGATCGCGGCGCGCACGAAGGGATCCTGGTCGATGGAGGCGACGGCGCGCTCCTGGCGCTCGCGCTTCTCGCTCTGCACGCGGGCCGCGGGCGTCGCGCCTTCCGGCGCGGCCAGCGCGATCTCGATGCGCAGCTCGCCCCACAGCTCGGACAGCGCGGCGCGCAGCTTGTCCTGGTGCTGCTGCAGGTATTTGTGCGCCGGATCGAGCCGCAGGCTCAGCAGGCCGTCCTTGCGCTCGATCAGCTCGCAGTGTTGCGCCAACTGCCGCGCCATGCCGGGCAGGCGCGCGGCGACCGCGTGCCAGTCGTCGCCGCCCGCGGCGCTGCTCGTTCGAGCCGGCGCCTCCGATGCGGCTGCAGCCCGCGCGGCGGACGGCGGAGCGTCGGCGGAAGTCGCCGGCGTGGAGGCCGCGCGCGGGCTCGCGGCCGGCGCCGCGGCGCGTTGCGCGCCGCCGCCGTCCGGCTTGAACGCATGCAGACGCAACAGCGTCATCGTGAAGCCCGCGTACTCGTCGGGCGCCAGGTCGAGATCCTCGCGGCCGTGGATCGCGATCTGGTAGCACAGCTGGAGGAATTCCGGATCGAAGGCCTTGCCATACGCGCCGAGCTTCTCGCGCTCGGCGTCGTCGGCGATCGCCTGCGGCGCGAACTGCGCCAGCGCGACGCGGTGGAACAGCGTCGCCAGCTCCTGCAGCGCGGAATCGAACGACAGGCTGCGCTCGTCCATCGCCTCGGCCACCGCGATCATCGCCCGGATGTCGCCGGCCGCGAGGCCATCGAGGATGCCGAACAGATAGTCGTCGCCGACCGTGCCGAGCATGTCGCGCACGCCCGCCTCCTCGACCTTGCCCGCGCCGTGCGCGATGGCCTGGTCGAGCAGCGACAGCGCATCGCGCATGCTGCCCGCCGCGCCCTTGGCGATATGGCGCAGCGCCGCCGGCTCGAAGGGAACGCCTTCCTGGCCGAGGATGTCGGTCAGGTGATCGACGATATGACCGATCGGCATCTGCTTGAGGTTGAACTGCAGGCAGCGCGAGAGCACCGTGACGGGAATCTTCTGCGGGTCGGTCGTCGCCAGGATGAACTTGACGTGCTCGGGCGGCTCTTCCAGCGTCTTCAGC
>DAIDAU010000184.1 GCA_027310465.1 Rhodocyclaceae bacterium | reverse complement strand
GAGATAGGTGAGGAGATCCGTCACCGCATCGGAGAGATAGCCGGGCTCCGGGAAGCGCTGCTGGCGGAAGCAGTCGTTCATGCGCCATTGCAGCGTATGCATCACGCCGCCCGTCATGCGGTAGCCGGGCCAGCCGGCGTAGGCGCGCATCGCGTCCTTCTTGCTCGCCAGGTTCGGCAGCTGTTGCATGCGGATGCGCTTGCCGTCCTCGCCGTGGCAAGTGGCGCAGGCGAAGTCGTAGGGGCCGGCGCGATACTGGAAGATCTCGCGGCCGATGTTGTAGGCGGCGATCTCCTTCGGATGCTTCTGCGGGATCGCCACCTTCATGCCGCGCGACTGGGCGGCGACGTAGGTGACGAGGGAGACCAGGTCGGGCGTGTAGTTGGCATTGCTGAAGGGCTTCTTGGCGAGATCCTCGTGCTTGAAGCCCTGCAGCTTGTCCATGCACCAGGCGACGCGGCGCTCGATGTCCATCACCTGGTCGGCGTCGGCGAAGTAGCGCGGCGTCTGCACGTAGGCGCCCTTCACCACGCCCCGACCGAGGCCGAGGTCGCACTGCTCGAGCGAGACGCTGTTGGGGCCGCGCTTCTGCTTCCAGAGTTCCTCGCCCTTGGCTTCGAACAGCTCGGCGGGATTGTCCTCCTCGAGGACGGCGCGGAACTTGTCGAAATCCGCGGCCGCGGTGGCCGCCACGTCCTTGGTTTCCTGGGCCCTGACCGGCGCCGCTTTCTTGGAGGCCTTTGCGACCGCCGGTCCCGCCAGGACTGCCGCCGCCAAAACGGCGGCACACAACGCCAAGCTGCGTTTCATCGTTTCGTCTCTCCTTGCGTGATGGGCGGCGGATGCGTCGTCCGCCGCCTTGGGTTCTTTCTTCTTGTTCCCCGCAGTTTCTTCCGTTGCGTGTTCTAAGCGACCGTCGCTTCGTCGGTGCGCTTGTCGCCCAGGTTGTCCACCCAGCTGACCGTCACCTTGTCGCCGGCCTTCGGGCCCTTGACCTTGAAGCCGAAGACCGGGTTGCGCGACACCGACGTACCGGTGCCGGCGTCGATCACCGTCTTGCCGTTGACGGCGATGGTGAACGTCTGGATGAAATGGGCCGGGACGATCTTGCCGTCGCTTTCCTTGCGCTGGCCGGTTTCCATCGGGTGGCTCATCAGCACCTTGATCTCGCAAACGTCGCCGCTCGCCGTGGCGCGGATTTTCATCGGATCTGCCATGTTCTTTCCTTTCTGGTGTTCGTCGGAGCGCGCTCAGCCGCCGCAGCCGCCCATGGTGACCTTGACTTCCTTCTGCGCCATGTAGGCCTTGCCGTTGGCCAGGGCCACCGCCTTGATCAGTGAGGTCTGGCTCATCTTGACGTTGAGGCGCGCCTCGGGCAGCGCGCCGTTGAGGAACTGGAAGTGCGCCGACAGCGGCATCGGATTCTTCTCGACGAAGACGGCGAGCGCCGACGTGCCGGGAATCTTGCTCGCCACGGTGACCGATACCACGGCGCCGTTTTCGGCGATCTCCGGCGCGGACAGCACGATGTCCTTGCTCTCGGCCGGCGACGCCGCGCCGATGCCCTTCAGGCCGCCCGCCAGGTCCTTGGCCTCGAACGCCACCTTGTTGTATTCCGCCGCGAATACCCGGGTGGGCTTGAGCACGCCGGCGGCGATGGCCGCAGCCAGCAAGCCGGTGCTGCCCATCCCTCTGAGCAGCGTTCTGCGGGTTGCATCCATATCGTTCCTCCCTTGATGAGTGTCGGTCTTGTGACCTTGGTCGGCGATTCTGCGGTGGCGGCAACTGTCGCGCAAGTTACAGCCGTTGATGCGCGCATAAGTCGCGCTCATTTCGCGGTGTCGGAGACGAGCCAGTGGCCTGATTTTCCGCCGGATTTCTCGAGCAGCCGGATGCCGTGAATCAGCATTCCACGATCCACTGATTTACACATGTCATAGACGGTGAGAAGTCCGACGCTGACGCCCGTCAGCGCCTCCATCTCGACGCCCGTGCGGCCGAACGTCTGCGCCGTGACTTCGCAGTGCACCGCGTTGTGCTCTTCGTCGAGCGTGAAGTCGACGGCGACATGGGTCAGCGGCAGCGGATGCGACAGCGGGATCAGCTCGCCGGTCCGCTTGGTCGCCTGGATGGCCGCGATGCGCGCGACGCCCAGCACGTCGCCCTTGCCGGCGGTGCCGGCCTTGATCAAGGCCAGCGTCGCCGGCTGCATCGCGATGGAGCCGGCGGCGCGCGCCAGGCGCGCGGTTTCCTGCTTGGCGCCGACGTCGACCATATGGACCTGCCCGCCGGAATCGAAATGGGTGAGTGGCACGTCTGCTCCTATTGTCCGGTACCGCATGGCGGCGGAATGTTCAGTTCCAGCCAGTAGCGCGCCAACTGTTCGAGCCTCTCGGCCAGCTGCCGCCGGTCCGCCGGCTTGCGCACGAAGCTGTTGGCGCCGAGTTCGGCCGCCATGCGAACGTCCTGCGGATCGTCCGACGCCGAGAGCAGGGTGACCGGCAGCAACCGGGCGCCCGGCTCGGAGCGAATTTCGCGCAGCACCGCGAACCCGTCGGGCTGCGGCAGGCCGACATCGATCAGCGCGAGAATCGGCAGATCGTCGGCGCGGTTCGCGAATTCGCCGCGCCGCTGAAGAAAATCCAGCGCCGCGGAGCCATGCCGGCATACGGCGACATGCTCGCGCGGGATGGCGCGCGCCAGGCCATCGACGATCAGCGCGGCATCGTCGGCGTCGTCCTCGATCAGCAGGATCGTCGGGGAAGCCACGGGGCGATCACAAAGATTTACACATTAGGGACTTAGGCTGCCGCAAACGAGCGGGGAGGCGGCACGTTTACGGCTATCATACGCGCCATGCGCCGTTCGTTGATCTTTCTCGCCGTGGTGGCGGCGACGTGGAGCGCCCCGTCCGTCCTGGCCGAGGGCCTGCCCGATCTCGGAGAAGCCTCGCAGACCGATTTTTCCCCGCTGATGGAGAAGAAGGTCGGCGAACAGATCATGCAGGAGATCCGGTTCAAGGAGCCGTCCTATCTCGACGATCCCGAGGTCGCGGGCTACCTCAACCGGCTCGGGCATCGGCTGGTGGCGAACAGCGAAGGCGCGCGCCAGGAGTTCGAATTCTTCGCGCTGCGCGACACCACGCTGAACGCCTTCGCGCTGCCCGGCGGGTTCGTCGGCGTGCACACCGGCCTGATCGTCGCGACGCAGTCCGAGTCGGAGCTCGCGTCTGTCCTGTCGCACGAAATCGCGCACGTCACGCAGCACCACATCGCGCGCGGCGTCAGCCAGCAGAGCAAGTCCTACATGACGACGCTGCTCTCGCTCGCCGCGGCCATCC
>DAIDAU010000147.1 GCA_027310465.1 Rhodocyclaceae bacterium | reverse complement strand
CCTATATGCCGCTCATCGACTGGCTCCTATACGCCGATCCTGAAGTGGCTCCTATATGCCGGTCGCTGACACCAGCGCTTCTTGCACCGTAAGGTCTTCGTCATCCGCCAATTTCGCTTGCAGCGCTTCGGGCAACGAACTATTTGCGGCCAATCCTGCTCGCACAGAGCCATTCTCCGCTGATGTCGGACTGTCCTCGTGAGCCATGAACTGGGTCATGAGCGCTTTGGGAAGGGACGAATTCGATGCCAGGCTGGCCAGTACCGGCGAATCGCTGCTCGTCGCCATGCGGCTCATCAAGTCGATCGTTAACGCTGGATTCCTGGCGAGAACGATGAGAGCGTGCTCTGAGCAATACCGCCACGCCGTGTTATCCGGGTGATCGAGAAGGAGAGTCTGGCAGGATTCGTCAAGCGACGGATTAGCCGACAGAGAAGCCCTGACAGACATTTCCTCGTCGCTCGCCAAGCGCGCCTGCACGGCGACAGCCAAAGAAGGATTCTTCGCGAGGTGGCACTTCACGTCATTGCTGCCGGTCGTGGCAAGGTAGGTCTGCTGCTCGTCGCAGGTTCTGGCATTGCCTGCCAAGGCCTCGCGCACTTTCGGGCTGCCCATGGTAGCCAGCGCAGCCTGGGCTTCGTTGGTGAGGCACGGATTGCCGGCCAGCGCGACCAGTACGGCTTCGTTTTCGTCTCCAAGCAAGTCGTTTTGCAGGGCGAGTGACAATTCGGATTGGGATGCGAGTTCGACTCGTTGCTGATCGGTGTCCTGCGCGACGTCTTCCTGCGGAATGGCGGAATCTTTGATCTCAAACATGATGAACCTCTCGGTGAGTGGATTGGAATTGCATCGGGCATGTCACCCAACGACGATTCGATTCCATCACACCCAACTGCCAGGTCATGTCATCGCGGTGATGTTACCTGCTGCTCGCCAACTCCCGCGGTGGTAGCCGAGTAATCCAAACGGCTTGCGTATGGCAACGAAACAACTCGCTAAAGCGGTGGCGGGACAAGTGCCGACGTCACTTGCACCAATTGTCATATAGGGCTTGATCGACGACTGTAATAGCTACCAGTAATCAATATGTTACAAGCCGCGAGGGACATTCGGACAACAACTAACTAACGAAACAAGATTAGCGCAATTCTCGTGCTCGAAGGCTTGGTCTAGGCACTTTTGCGGCAGTTATGCCTGCTTAGTTGGTTGGATGCCTTGTCGTCTTGCGCGGCGGCGGGCATCTGGCCTCGGGCGCAGATCTGAGGTCGGACGCTGCCTCGGGCATCTGGGCCCTGCAGGAACCTTGCCGCCGACTGGCTCAAGCGCATGAGCCCGTAAGAGATTCCCTCGATCGCCCGGTCGAATGCTCCGTGGACCGGATTCCGTGGGGCAACTTGATTTCCCCCCCCATTTGCCCGCCGGTGTTCGAATGTCGCGGGCAGTGCGTCAAAGCCCCAAAAGAATCTGGCTTTGACGCACTTGGACATGGGGCCTCATGCTGCAAACTACCTCGCGTTGAATTCGAAGATCAAACAGGACCAAGCTCCAGATGCCGCAAGACGATTTCGCCGCCGAAGGGGGTCCAGGCCGCTTTGCAAAGTGGACCGAGGCGTATGGGCAGGAACTTGAGAGGTTACGGCGAAGGCGGGAAGCCAGCAAGCTCCCCATGATCAGTGCGGCATCAGTGAAGTCGACAAGGAGGATTTGGCTCTACCCCGACTGGCTGCCGCAAGATGAACTCACCCTTCTTGTCGGCGCGGCCAATGTCGGCAAGACTACTTTGCTCAACGCATTGGTCGCGGGCGTCACACGGGGCAAAGGGCATCAACTCCATCCGAAGCTAGCGCCGCACGGCAGCGGCTACGTCTTGATGGTCAACCGGGAAGACGATGCCGCAACGATAATTCGCCCAGGGCTAGAAGCTGCGGGCGCTGACTTGGCGAAGGTTCGCTTCATCGACGGTCAGACTGGCTCCGATGGCGAATCGCCGTTCTCGTTTGCCAATGAACGGGATATGGATCGGCTGCTGGGTTTTGCGGAACAGATCAATGGCAATCTCGGCCTCATTACGGTTGACCCAGTCTACTTCGCAGTCGATGGCGATTTCGGGAACAATACCAAAGCACGCGCAGCTTACGAGCGCCTGGCCTCAATTGCAAGGCGGCTGCGTTGCGCCGTCCTTGGTGTCGCACACACTGTGCGGAGCGCTGAAGGCAAAGGGCTACTCTCGCGAGTTGCTGGCCCGCCTGCGATTCGAGAGGTGCCGCGCGGGATCATGTTGATGGCGAAGATCGCCAGTGGCCCGACGACAAACGGCGGAACCCACATACTGATCCACGCGAAAAACAAGGGGCGAATGCAAGATGGCTTCGAG
>DAIDAU010000141.1 GCA_027310465.1 Rhodocyclaceae bacterium | reverse complement strand
GTGCTCAGCGTCTCCTCGTGAAACTCGTTGTCATCCATATCGTTATCAGGGGCTTCGCATGCCTTGAACTTCACCGCCCAGGCGCAATCTTATATTAGCGGTTGTTTATAAACCAGCAGAGAGAGGAGAAAAAGATGTCCGCCTTCATTCCTGGGTTCACCGACGACGGCGTCGTCACCGTCAATCGCGTATTCATCAAGCAAGGTTACACCATCGACGATCTGGAAGAGCGGGTGGCGATGCTGTGCGAGAACGTCAAGACCTACCACTCCGACACCGGCTTCGTCGGCGGCATGGTGCTGCTCAACAGCGGCATGATCTCGAACGAGGGCAGCACGATCGGCCAGGCCGTGACGAGTCCCGACAAGGATCGCGAGGCGCTGATCGTCACGTGGTGGCGCTCCTTCGAGGAGCATGAAGCCTCGCACCGCAGCACGACTTTCCAGCCGCTGTTCAGGCGGGTGCTCGACCTGTGCGAGAACGGCAACGAAGAGATCGCCTACCGCATACTTTGGTCGGGAAAGGCCTACTCGGCCGAAGAAGCAGCGGAAGCGCGAGCGGCCAAGGAACGCTACCCGATGGCGGCCTGAAGCCGCACGAGGGCGGGGCAAGCGCACGGCGCCGTTGCTGTCGGCGCCGTGCCGCCCGGATTGTCAGAACAGCAAGGTCTTGATGACGTTGAGCACGACCGCGAGGGCGGCGACGCTGCCGATCAAGGCGACCGCAAGCCCCGCTGCCACACAGACCACGCATTTCCCGGTATCGACGACATCGTTCATGGTGAAACCTCCAAGCAGATAAAAAGCCGGTTCCTCCATTCCCTGCTGTTCAATTTCTTGTGGTTTCAAATATATCCGTCATGCTGCACTGCAGCGAACGATATTTTTTCATGTTATAGTTGAATTGATTTCATCTATCGACCGATCCCGGTGACTCGTTCACTGCCGCCTCTCAAAGCCTTGCGGGCCTTCGAATCCGCCGGGCGGCAGTTGAGTTTCCGCAAGGCGGCCGCGGAGTTGCACGTCACCCCGGCCGCCGTCAGCCACCAGATCAAGCAGCTTGAGGAACTTCTCGGCGTCGCGCTGTTTCGCCGCCTGACGCGCCGCATTCAATTGACCGAGGCGGGCGAACGCCTGCTGCCCGGCGTCCGCGATGGATTTGCGCGCCTCGTCCAGGCGGTGGACGGTTTGGGCATCGACCGCCATGCCGAGACACTCTCGATCTGCGTGCCGCCGATGTTCGCCTCGAAATGGCTGATGCCGCGGCTGCACGGCTTCGTCAGCGCATTTCCGGACGTCGATATCCGCGTGTCGACCAGCATGCGGCTGGTCGACGCGCGCAAGGGATCTCCCGTCCCCGTCGCCAGAGCCGATCTCGAGCAGGACGAGCCGGTCGACGTCGCGATCCGATTCGGCAGCGGAAAATACCCGGGCTGTCGCAGCGACAAGCTTTTCGACGTCTCCTTCACGCCGCTCTGTAGTCCCGGGCTGCTGGCCTCGGCCCGTCCGCTGACGAAGCCCGCGGATCTCGGCCTCTATCCGCTGCTGCACGACGATCTCCATCACGTCAGCGACGGCTGGGCCAACTGGGCCTCGTGGTTCGACGCCGCCGGCACGGAGAATCTCGCGCGTAAGCGCGGGCCGCATTTCAGCCAGCCCATCCTCGGTCTCGACGCCGCGGTGGACGGCGCCGGCGTGGTGCTCGGCGCCAAGGAGTTGGCGGCTCTCGACATCGCCGCCGGCCGGCTGGTGGCGCCCTTCCCCGTGAGCGTCAAGACCGGCGCGGCGTACTACGTGGTGTGCCGCGCTGAGGCGGCCGCCGATCCGCGCATTGCGGCATTCCGGA
>DAIDAU010000138.1 GCA_027310465.1 Rhodocyclaceae bacterium | reverse complement strand
GCCAGCGCCGCGCCTCCAGGCAGCACGGCAGTCTCGTCGCGCTCGAGCGCTCGCTGATGTTCAAGGAAGAGCACTATGCGCTCTACCAGCGCTACCAGGCGGCGCGCCACAGCGGCGGCGGCATGGACCAGGACAGCCGCGACCAGTATGCGCACTTCCTGCTGCAGACGCACGTCGACAGCCAGCTGATCGAATTCCGCGAAGCCGGCGTGCTGCGCATGGTGAGCATCATCGACGTGCTCGACGACGGCCTGTCTTCCGTCTACACCTTCTACGAGCCGGACCTGCCGGGCACCAGCTACGGCACCTACGCGATCCTCTGGCAGATCGGCCGCTGCCGCGAGCTGCGCCTGCCCCATCTCTACGTCGGCTACTGGATCAAGGACAGCCGCAAGATGTCCTACAAGCTCAATTTCCGGCCGCACGAGATTCTCCGCTTCGGCGAGTGGCAGCTGCTGCCTTGAACTGAAGCGCGCAAGGCCTCACCGGCGGCGTCGGATAGAATCCGGCCCCATGTCACCGTACTCCCTGCTCCGCCCCCTCGCCTTCGCCCTCGATCCCGAAACCGCGCACGAAGCCGCCATCTGCGGCATGCGCACCCTCGGGCGCGCGGGCCTGCTGCCGGGCTATCGGCCGCTCCCGGACCAGCCCCGCAAGGTCATGGGACTCGTCTTCCCCAACCGCATCGGCCTGGCCGCCGGCCTCGACAAGAACGGCGAGGCGATCGACGCCTTTGCCGCGCTGGGCTTCGGCTTCATCGAGATCGGCACCGTGACGCCGCGGCCGCAGCCGGGCAATCCCAAGCCGCGGCTGTTCCGGCTGCCGCGCGCGCAGGGCATCATCAACCGCATGGGCTTCAACAACCGCGGCGTCGATGCGCTGGTCGAGAACGTCAAGGCCGCGCGGTTTCGCGGCATCCTCGGCATCAACATCGGCAAGAACTTCGACACGCCGATCGAGCGGGCCGCCGACGACTACCTGATCGGGCTGGAGAAGGTCTACCCGCACGCCAGCTACGTCACGGTCAACATCTCGAGCCCGAACACCAAGAACCTGCGCCAGTTGCAAGGCGAATCGGAACTCGATGCCCTGCTCGGCGCGCTGAAAGCCAAGCAGACGGACCTCGCGCAGCGCCAAGGCCGCTACGTCCCGCTGGCGCTCAAGATCGCACCCGACCTCGAGGACGCGCAGATCGCCAACATCGCCGACGCGCTGCGGCGCCATCGCATCGACGCCGTCATCGCGACCAACACCACGCTGTCGCGGGAAGGCGTCGCGGGCCTGCCGCACGGCGACGAAGCGGGGGGATTGTCGGGTCTGCCGCTGCTGCAGAAGTCCACCGCCGTCGCGCGGGCGCTCGTCGCCGCGCTCGCCGGAGAACTGCCGGTGATCGCCGCCGGCGGCATCCTCGAAGGGGCGCACGCGAAGGCCAAGCTCGACGCCGGCGCCGAACTCGTGCAGCTCTACTCGGGCCTCGTCTATCGCGGACCCGAACTGGTCAAGGAATGCGTCGCCGCGACGCGCGAGAGGCAATAGTCGCTGCGCATTCAGGGTTGTCCCTCGCACTGCAATCAGGGATAATTCGCGGTTCCTGATGCGCAGGCCCTACCCGCCTGCATCGTTCAGATCCCGACATGAGCAGCTACATCTTCATCCTGCTGGGCGCCGTTCTCGTCAATAACGTCGTCCTCGTCCGCATTCTCGGACTGTGCCCGTTCATGGGCGTCTCGAAGAAGCTCGAAACGGCCCTCGGCATGGGGGCGGCGACGACCTTCGTGCTGACGCTCGGCTGCGGCACCAGCTTCGTCATCGACCACTGGCTGCTGCTGCCCAACAACCTCGAATACCTGCGCACGCTGTCGTTCATCGTCACCATCGCCGCCATCGTCCAGTTGACCGAGCTGGTGATCCAGAAGACCAGTCCGGTGCTGCACCAGGTGCTCGGCATCTACCTGCCGCTGATCACCACCAACTGCGCCGTGCTCGGCATTCCGCTGCTCAACATCGCCCTGCGCCACAACTTCATGGAGTCGCTGCTGTTCGGCTTCGGCTCCTCGGTCGGCTTCTCGCTGGCCCTGATCCTCTTCGCCGGCTTGCGCGAGCGCCTCGAAGGCGCCGAAATTCCCGTCTACTTCCGCGGCAATCCCATCGCGCTGATCACCGGCGGCCTGATGAGCCTCGCCTTCATGGGCTTCGCGGGCCTCGACAAATTCAAATAATGCTGTCCGCCATCCTCGTCATGGCGCTGGGCGCCGTCATTCTCGGCGCGGCGCTGGGCTATGCCTCGATCAAGTTCAAGGTCGAGGGCGACCCGCTGGTCGAGAAGATCGACGCCATCCTGCCGCAGACGCAATGCGGCCAATGCGGCTTCCCCGGCTGCAAGCCGTACGCCGAAGCCATCGCCAAGGGCGAAGCCGACATCAACTTCTGCCCGCCCGGCGGCGAGGAAGGCATCCGCAAGCTGGCCGACCTGCTCGGGCGCGAATTCAAGCCGCTCTCCGAGGAGCACGGCGTCGAGAAGCCCAAGAGCGTCGCCTTCATCGACGAGAGCACCTGCATCGGCTGCACGCTGTGCCTGCAAGCCTGTCCCGTCGACGCCATCGTCGGCGCCGCCAAGCAGATGCACACCATCGTCGCCGCGCGCTGCACCGGCTGCGAACTCTGCATCGAGCCCTGCCCGGTCGACTGCATCGCCATGATGCCGCTCCCCGAAACGGTCGAGAACTGGAAGTGGAAGTATCCGACGATCCCTGTCAAGGCGGCGGCATGAACGCGCTGCGCAAGCTCTTCCGCTTCAACGGCGGCGTCAAGCCGGACTATCACAAGGAGCCGTCTACGACGGAGCCGATCGTCGACTTCCTCGACGTCGCGCCGATGTCTTCCGAATACGTGATCCCGCTGCACCAGAGCATCGGCGGCGTGCCGCATCCGCTGGTCAAGGCCGGCGAAGTCGTCAAGAAAGGCCAGCTGATCGGCGGGCCGGACGGCTACGTCTCTTCCGCCGTGCATGCCTCGACCTCGGGCCGGGTGAAGGCCGTCGAGGCGCGCCTGATGCCGCACACCTCCGGCCTCACCGCCCTGTGCGTGGTGATCGAGCCGGACGGCAAGGACGAATGGATCGAGCGCCAGCCGGTGCCGTGGCGCTCGATGGCGCCCGACGAGGTGCGCGATGCCCTGCGCGACGCCGGCGTGGTCGGCCTGGGCGGCGCGGTGTTCCCGACCTACCTCAAGGTCAATCCGGGCAAGAAGGGCAAGCTCGACACGCTGGTGATCAACGGCGCCGAGTGCGAGCCCTTCATCACCTGCGACGACATGCAGATGCGCCAGTACGGCGAGACCATCGTGCGCGGCGCCGCGATCCTGCGCGACCTCACGCAGGCAGGGCAGGTGCTGATCGGCATCGAGGACAACAAGCCCGAGGCGATCGCCGCGATGCGGGCCGCGATCAAGGCCACCGGTGAGGCGCGCATCGAAGCCGTGCCGGTGCCGACGCGCTATCCCGCCGGCGGCGCTAAGCAGTTGATCCGCGTGCTCACCGGCATCGAAGTGCCGCACGGCAAGCGCTCGACCGACTACGGCGTGCAGTGCTTCAACACCGGCACCGCCTACGGCGTCTACGAGGCGCTCGAGCTCGGCCAGCCGCTGATCTCGCGCGTCGTCACCGTCGCCGGCAACGTCGAGCGGCCGCGCAACTATGTCGTGCGCTTCGGCACGCCGATGAAGGACGTCGTCGCGCTCGCCGGCCCCAGGCCCGACAGCGACCGCCTCATCATGGGCGGCCCGATGATGGGCTTCGCCATGCCCTCGGACGCCGTGCCCGTGGTCAAGGCCACCAACTGCATCCTGGTCGGCTCCCCCGCGCTGTTCCCGCCGCCGCCGCCCGAGATGCCGTGCATCCGCTGCGGCGAATGCGCCAAAGTCTGCCCGACCGACCTGCAGCCGTTCGAGATGTACTGGTTCTCGCGCGCCAAGATGTTCGGCAAGGCGCAGGAATACCACTTGTTCGACTGCATCGAGTGCGGCTGCTGCGCCTACGTCTGCCCGTCGCGCATCCCGCTGGTCGACTACTACCGCTTCGCCAAGTCCGAGATCTGGGCGCGCGAGAACGAGAAGGCCGCCGCCGACGAGGCGCGCGAGCGCTACGAGTTCCGCATGCTGCGCGACGAGCGCGAGAAGCAGGAGAAGGCCGCCAAGCTCGCCGCCAAGGCGGCGGAGACCAAGGCCAGGCTGGCCGCCGCCGGCGCCGCCGCGCCGGAAGACGAAGCCAAGAAGGCGCTGATCGCCGCGGCGCAGGAACGCGCGCAGCAGCAGCAGGCGGCGGCAGCGCAGCCGGCCGACGCCGCTCCCGCCGGCGATCCGGCCGAACAGCAGGCACAACGATGACGATCGCCTTCAATTCCCCCTACTTCCGCAAGCCGGCGAGCGTGCGCAGCGTGATGCTGCGCGTGCTGGTCGCGCTGCTCCCCGGCGTCGCCGCCTACGTCTGGTTCTTCGGCGCCGCCATCCTGGTGCAGCTCGCGCTGGCATCGATCGCCGCGCTGGCCGGCGAAGCCGCCATCCTGCGGCTGCGCGACAAGCCGGTCTGGCTGTTCGTCGGCGACGGCAGCGCGCTGGTCACCGCCTGGCTGGTCGCCCTGTCGTTCCCGCCGATCGCGCCGTGGTGGATGGTCGTGGTCGCCACGCTGATCGCCATCGTCGTCGTCAAGCACCTCTACGGCGGCCTCGGCCAGAATCCCTTCAATCCCGCGATGGTGGCCTTCGCCGTCATGATCGTCGCCTATCCGCAGCTGATGTCGCAATGGCCGGCAGCAGGGAATCACGGCGACTTCGCCACACAGCTGCACCTGATCTTCGGCGGCGCCCGCGAAGTCGACGCGGTCACCATGGCGACCGCGCTCGATACGCTGCGCACCGCCCTGCACAGCGCCGACAGCCACGCCACGGTCGCTGGCGTGACCGGCAGCCAGCCGACCTTCGGCATGTTCGGCGGCAACGGCTGGGAATGGATCGCCGCGGCCTATCTGCTCGGCGGCCTCTGGCTGATCTAGCAGGGCATCATTACATGGCACATCCCGGTGGCCTTCGTCGCCGCGTTGGCGGCCGCCGCCGGCATCGCCCACGGCCTCGCGCCCGACCGCTTCGCCGGCCCGCTGTTCCACCTGTTCTCTGGCGGCGCCATGCTCGGCGCCTTCTTCATCGCCACCGACCCGGTCTCGGGTGCGACGACGCCCAAGGGCAAGCTCATCTACGCGGCCGGCATCGCCCTGCTCGCCTGGATCATCCGCACCTGGGGCGCCTATCCCGACGGCATCGCCTTCGCCACCCTGCTGATGAACATCTGCGCACCGCTGATCGACCTCAACACGCAGCCGCCGGTGTTCGGCCACAAGAACGACAAGCCATGACGGAAGAGAATCTCGGCGCGTCGGCGCCCCGCCCGCCCAGCATCATCCGCATCTCGTCGAGCACGGCGGTGGTGCTGCTGCTGTTCACGCTCGCCTTCACCGCGTTCATGGCGGCGACCTACCAGTTCACCAAGTCCAGGATCGCCGCCAACATGCTGGCGATGAAGCTCGACCTCATCGGCACCGTTTTGCCGCCTTCGCTCTACGACAACGACCTGCTGAAGGACGTCATCGAGCTGTCGCCGACGCCGGCGCTCGGCACCGACGCGCCGTCGCACGTCTATCGCGCGCGCAAGAACGGCGAGCCCGCGGCGCTGGTGCTCGAAGCCGTGGCGCCCGACGGCTACAGCGGCCGCATCGACCTGCTGATCGCCGTCAAGGCCGACGGCCGCATCGCGGCGGTGCGCGTCACCAACCACCACGAGACGCCGGGCCTGGGCGACTACATCGACCCGAAGAAGGACAAGAACAAGGCCAGGCCCTGGATCACGCAGTTCGACAACGTCGGCTTCGACGAAGTGAAGCCCGAGGAATTCCGCGTCAGGAAGGACGGCGGCCATTTCGACGCGCACGCCGGCGCCACGATCTCCGCGCGCGCCGTCACCAACGCCGTCGGCCGCGCGCTGAAGTACGCCGTCGACAACCGCGAGCACCTCTTCGAAGACGAACACGAAGGCAAGGAGCACTGAACATGGGCCTCTACCGCGAAATCACCTGGAACAGCCTGTGGAAGCAGAACCCGGGCCTCGTGCAGCTGCTCGGCATGTGCCCGCTGCTGGCGATGAGCAACAGCATCGTCAACGCCGCCGGCCTCGGCCTCGCCACGGTCTTCGTCATGGGCATGTCGAACTATGCGGTCGCGCTGCTGCGCAGCTTCATCCCCTACGAGATCCGCATTCCGGTGTTCATCCTCATCATCGCCGCATTGGTGACCATCGTCGACTTCGCCATGAACGCCTGGCTGCACGATCTCTACCTGGTGCTGGGCATCTTCATCCCGCTGATCGTCACGAACTGCATCGTGCTGGCGCGCGTCGAAGCCTTCGCGGCGAAGAACGCCGCGGTCGCCTCGCTGCTCGACGGCGCCATGATGGGCCTGGGGCTCACGCTGGTGCTGGTCACCCTCGGCGCCGTGCGCGAACTCATCGGTCAAGGCACGCTGTTCACCGGCATCGAGATGCTCATCCCCTCGGCGAAGCCGCTGCAGATCCTCTCCCCCGACTATCCGGGCTTCCTCGTCGCCATCCTGCCGCCGGGCGCCTTCTTCGTGCTCGGAATGCTGATCGCGGGACGCAACTGGATCGAGGCGCGCAAGGCGCGTCCGGCGAAGCGCGAGAAGCAGGCTGCGCCGGCGACGGCTTGAGCTTTTCCAGCAGCGCTCGGGCCGCTGCGATCGCTGGGCGCGACGCTCGGGCCGACGGGGTGGTCCGCTGCGCTCCATGTCCGCCGGGGGACACGAAGCGGCGACGACCCCCCGTCGCCCTTGGCGATTAAGCCCCCCCCAGAACCAGCCGAGCGCCGGCCGGTCAGACGCCCGGCAGCAAGAACCAGAACTCGCTGCCCTCGTCGACGCGGCTCGAGGCGCCGATCTCCCCGCCCATCGCCTCGGTCAGGCGCTTGGCGAGCGCGAGGCCGATGCCGGTGCCTTCGACGCCGTTCTCCGTGGCGCCGAGGCGTGAAAACGGCTTGAACAGGCTCTCCATCTGTTCGGGGCTGATGCCGCGGCCGCTGTCGGCGACGCTGATGCGCCAGCGCGAGCCTTCGGCCCGAGCCTCGATGCGCACGCTGCCCGCCGGGCGGTTGTACTTGACGCCGTTGCCGAGCAGATTGAGCAGCACCTGCTTCAGCCGCGTCCGGTCGGCCCGCACGACGCACCCCGCCGGGACCGCGCCGGCGACCTGCACTTCGTTCTGCCGCGCCATCGGCGTGACCACCTGCAGGCAGTCGTCGACGACCGCGGCGACGTCGACGGGCTCCAGCACCAGGCTCAGGCGTCCCGATTCGATGCGCGCGAAATCGAGGATCTCGTTGATCAGGTCGAGCAGATGCTGGCCGGCGCCGCGGATCGCCTGGGGGTACTGCCGCACCTCGGCGTCCGGATAATCGGCCAGTTCGACTTCCAGCAGCTGCGCGTAGCCCAGCACGCCGTTCAGCGGCGTGCGCAGCTCGTGGCTCATGTTGGCGAGAAAGCTCGACTTGGCCTGGTCGGCCCGCTCGGCCTCCGCGCGCGCCTGCACCAGCTCGCGCCGGATGCGCTTGAGCATGCGCGCCCGCTTGGCGCGTGCCGTCACGGCGGCCGCCAGCACGTCGAGCTGCACCGGCTTGTTGAGGAAGTCGTCGGCGCCGAGATCGAGCGCGGCCGTCTGGCGATGGATGTCGGTCTCGCTCGACAGGAACAGGATCGGCGTGTCCGACAGCGCCTCGTCCTGGCGCAGCAGCGCCGCCAGCTCGAAGCCGTTGCAGCCGGGCATATAGACGTCGGTGACGATCACGTCGGGAGAGAACTCGGCGACGCCGCGCGCCGCCGTGAGCGCATCGTTGCAGGCGCGCGTCGTCACGCCGGCGTCGCGCAGCACCGCCTCGTACAGGTCGGTCAGCGCGCGATCGTCGTCGATCAGCAGGGCGCGGAAGGGCTCGCTCGAGTAGCGCTGGGTGACGCCGTCGAGCACGGCGATCAGCTTGGCGACGTCGATTGGCTTCTTGAGGAAGCGCGTGGCGCCCATGCGCACGGCTTCGAGC
>DAIDAU010000137.1 GCA_027310465.1 Rhodocyclaceae bacterium | reverse complement strand
CTACCCGTCGATTCCCGTGTTCGGGACGGCCTTCTGGGGCTCCAACAACGCGGACAGCAACAAACCCGACATGACCGCATACAGCGGCAGCAACTACGTGCCGGTCAGCACCACCAGTTGCGGAAAGAACTTCATCATCTTCATCGGCAACGGCTTTCCGGCCAAGGACAATGTCTCTTCGTCCGACATGGGGCAGGTGCTGGAAGATCTGATGAATCCCTCGTCACCATCGAGCTCGATCTCCGAGTTCCCGGTCGTCAGCTATTCCTGCAGCGGAACCTGGTCGAACTCGACGTCGCTCCCGAGCGGCTATACCCCCGGCTGCAGCAACAGCTGCACGGCTCCGGCAAGCTCTCAGTCGATTCTCTATCAATGCGCCAAATCGAGCTGCAGCGGAAACAACCAGACCGTCCAGCAATGCACCACCATCGCGGCCAGTTACGCCTATCCGTCCTCCAACGCGCAATATCGATACGCCGACGAGTACGCCAATTTCCTGTACAAGACGGATGTCAGTTCGGCGACGGGGCAGCAGAACGTCGTCACCTACGCGATCGACGTCTATAAGGACCAGCCGAGCACCGACCAGACGGCGCTCCTGCGCAACGTCGCGACGTACGGGGGCGGCAAGTACTTCGCCGCCAGCGACGCCAACGCGCTGGTGAACGCGATGTCGCAGATCTTCGTCGAGATTCAGTCGGTCAACTCGACGTTCGCTTCCGCCAGTCTGCCGATCAATGCCACCAACCGCGCGCAGAACGAAAACCAGGTCTTCATCGGCATGTTCCGTCCGGACCCCAACCAGAATCCGCGCTGGTTCGGCAACGTCAAGCGCTATCAGCTCATCGCCGACAGCGCCGGCAATATCCAGCTCGGCGACATGAACGGCAACGTGGCCATCAACAACAACACCGGTTTCATCACCGATTGCGCCGTGAGCTGGTGGACCACGGATACGCCCAATGCGCCGGGAAAGACGGACAACAGCGGCTATTGGTCCGTCTATAACATCAATCCCAGCGCGGCCGGCAACTGCCTGACCAGCACGTACAGCCCGTATTCCGATTCTCCCGACGGACCCCGGGTCGAGAAGGGCGCAGTGGCCGAGGTCGTGCGCAAGGGAAACAATCCGTCCGGGAGCAGCAGCACCAATACTTCACCGACGTGGAACGCCGGCGGGCGCACCCTGTACACCGCGAGCGGCACGACGCTCCAGGCGTTCAATGCCACCAACGCAAGCGTCGCGCCGTGGGACAGCGCGTCGACCAACGCCACGAGAGTGAACTGGCTGCTGGGGCAGGATACCCAGGGCGAGAACAGCGCCACCGGGCCGTCGACCTATACGCGCGCCTCTCTGCATGGCGACGTCGTCCATTCGCGTCCGTTGCCGGTCAATTATGCGAGCAGCGGGTCGACCACCAGCGACGTCATCATCTACTACGGGGCCAACGACGGCACGTTGCGGGCGGTGGATGCGAGCAACGGCATGGAGAAGTGGGCGTTCGTCCCGCCCGAATTCGATCCGTATCTCGATCGCCTGCGCGTGCAGAGCCCGGCCGTCTGCTACCCGAATGATCCGACGTACGATGCGACGAGCCAGACATGCATCTGCAAGACCACCAATCCGACCTACAACGCCGCGACCGGCACCTGTTCGGGCGTCATCCCGACGAAGCGCAATTATTTCTTCGACGGTTCGATCGGCATCTACCAGAACGCCGACAACAGCAATATCTGGATCTATCCGACGATGCGCCGCGGCGGCCGCATGTTCTACGCACTCGATGTCACCAGCGTCACGTCCAGCACCTCGAGCGCGCCTTCCATCAAGTGGAAGTTCGGCTGTCCCGACCTCGGCGACGACAACAGCTGCGTCTCCAATACCGCGAGCGTCAGCGCGAGCGCCATCGGCCAGACGTGGTCGTTGCCCAACGTCGCCTTCATCAAGGGCTATTCGACGGCCTCGCCGCTGATCGTGATGGGCGGGGGCTACGATGCCTGCGAGGACGCCAACACCGCGTCGCCGTCGTGCTCCGGCGCAAAGGGCAACATCGTCTATGTGCTCAACGCGAGCACGGGCAGCGTGGTTGCCTCCTTCCCGACGCTGCGCAGCGTGGCGGCCGACGTTGCGCTGATCGACGCGGATTTCGACGGCTATGTCGATTACGCCTACGTCGCGGACACCGGCGGCAACCTCTACCGGATCAACTTCGCGTCGTACAACAGTTCCACCGGCATGTTTGCTACGCTGGCCAGCAACGCCTGGACGATCACGCGCATCGCCTATACGCAGGGGGCAGGGCGCAAGTTCCTCTTCGCTCCCGCGCTTTTCGGCGGCAAGGGCACAGTCTACGTCGCCATCGGGTCAGGGGACCGCGAACACCCGCTCCAAAGCAACTATCCCTACACCACGTTCTCGTCGTCGACCGGCGTTTGGAATCGCTTCTACGTCTATCGCGAGTGCCTGCCGTCGCCGTCGCCGACGTCGAATTCGCTGACGGGGGGAGACGATCTCGACGATGACGATCTGATGCACCAGTCGACTGCCACGGCGCCGCCCGCCTGTACGGCGAGCCAGACGCTGGCGAACAACTGTTCGACCAACAAGGGATGGTCGATCGATCTCAACAACGGTGCCGGCGAGCAGACGGTGACGTCCGCCGTGATCTCGGGCGGGATGGTGACCTTCAGTACCAACCGGCCGATCCCGGCGGCCTCGGGAACATGTTCGACGGCCCTCGGCGAGGCGCGCGGCTACTGGCTGAACCTGTTCAACGGTTCGGGCGGCATTGCGACGTCCAACAGCGCTTCTTGCGGCGGACTCACGTCGAGCACCTTCGTCGGCGGCGGCCTGCCGCCTTCCCCGGTCGTCGGCACGGTGTCCATCAACGGCGTGCCGACCTCGGTGGTGATCGGCGCCGTGCAGAAGACCGGTACCGCGAGCTCGCCGATTTCGCCGCAAAAGGCCACGCCTACCAATCTACCGGCACGCAAGCGGGTCTACTCGTTCACCAACGGCGACTGACGCAGGAAGACGCTGCCTGTTCGCGGGCAGCGTCTCCTTATCGCGCCGCCCCCCGCCTCTCCGTCAGTTCCGCCAGCATGCTGCAGAAGCTGTCCATGTTGAGCGGCTTGTGCTGCACGGCGATGCCTTTCTTGGCCATCTGGCGCATCAGGGCGGGGTCGGTGTCGCCGGTGATCAGCATCGCCGGCAGCGATTCGCCGAAGGCGGCGCGCATGGCGGCGATGACTTCGTAGCCGGTTTCCGATCCGGTGAGGCGGTAGTCGGAGACGACGATGTCCGGCGCCATGCCCGCGAGCTGATCCATGGTCGCCTCGCGGGAGGATGAGATCACCGGGACGTGGCCGCGCGCCTTGAGCGAGTAGGAGAGGGCCATGGCGACTTCGGGGTTGTCCTCGACGATGGCGATGCGCAGCGGCCGCGGGATCTCGCTGCTCGGCTCAGCCGATTCGACGGGCTCGCCGGGCGGCAGCTCGACGGCGAACAGGGAACCCTTGCCGGGCTTCGAGCGGACCCGCACCTGCAGCCCGAGCAGCGCGGCTTCCTTCGCCACGATGGTGAGCCCGATGCCGGTGCCCTGTTCGCGGTTGCGCTGGTTGTTGCCGAGCTGCTTGAACTCCTCGAAGATCTCGGTGGTCTTGTCGGCCGGGATGCCGACGCCGGTGTCCCAGACCTCGACCCAGGTCTTGCCGTGCTTCCGGCGGCAGCCGATCAGCACGCCGCCGCGCTCGGTGTAGCGGATGGCGTTCGACACGAGGTTGCTGACGATGCGCCGGAACAGCACGGGATCGGAG
>DAIDAU010000136.1 GCA_027310465.1 Rhodocyclaceae bacterium | reverse complement strand
GGCGGCGCCGCCGAAGAGGCGCGGCAGGAAGGCCGGCGTCGCCGCGCGGTAGTCGGCGTAGGCGTCGCCGAATTCGGCCTGCGCCTCGCGCTCTTCGCGCCGCGCCAGGCGGACGTATACGAAGACCAGGATCGGGAACATCGCCAGGGTAGGAATCGTCGGCCACTGGATCAGGAAGCCGAACATGATGAGAACGAAGGCCGCGTACTGCGGGTGGCGCAGCCGGGCGTAGGGGCCGGTGGTCGCCAGGCGATGTTCGCGCTGCGCCGCATACAGCACGCGCCAGGCGGCGCCGAGCAGCAGGAAGCCGCCGCCGATGAAGATCATGCTGAGGATGTGGAACGGCCCGAAGTGCGGGTTGGCGCGCCAGCCGAACAGCATCTCGAGCAGGTGGCCGGAATCGTGCGCGAACCAATTGACTTCCGGGTGGCGCTGGCCCAGCCAGCCGGACAGCAGGTAGATGGTCAGCGGGAAGCCGTACATCTCGGTGAACAGCGCGACGATGAAGGCGGAGAACATGCCCAGCGTGCGCCAGTCGCGCCGCGTGCGCGGCTTGAAGAAGCTGAAGGCGAAGAAGATGAAGAAGGCCGAGTTGATGGCGACCAGCCACCACATGCCATAGGCGCCGCTCGCGTCGTTCATGGCCGCGTCTCCTTGTCGCCGTGGTCGTCGTGCCCGTGGCGGCGGCCGTGCATGAAGAAGTGCATCAGCGGGCAGGCCAGCAGCAGCAGGAAGGGCAGTACGCCGAGCAGGTGCGCGCGATGCTCGGACAGCAGGTAGAACAGCGCGAAGGCCGCGAAGACCCACCAGACGCGCCCGGCGCGGGCGGCATGCCGTGCGTGTTCGTCGCGGATCGGAACCGGGTGCCTGGCGTCGGTCATCGCCGGCTCCCTATTCATGGGCCGCGAACCTCTCGCCGCGGCCCGCCCGTCGTGCCTACTTGGCGTCGCGCGGATGGAAGTGCTTGTGCGCGTCCTTGGCGGCGTTCGTCTTGTCGTCCGCGGCAGGCGCCTTGGCTTTCGGCGCGGCCCCCGTCTTCTCCTGCACGTGCGAGTGCTTCTGCATCGTGTCGTCGTGCGTCGTTCCCTTGGCGGGAGCCTTGTCGGCCGCTGCGTCTTCCGCATAGACGCCGCCCGCGGACAATCCCGCAACGGCTGCGAACAGCATGGCGGCAACGATGGCTGGCAGTTTCATGATTCATCTCCTATCGACTGTGGTTTGGATGCTTCGAGTATGACGATCGGGCCTGTCCCGGGCATGACGCGTTGATTACAAATCCGTAATCTGCATCGGTTGCGCCTCACGCTCCGCGCAGACGCAGCGCGTTGCAGACGAAGGCGAACATCTGCGCCGAAACTCTTTCAGCTTAGATGCTAAACCGGCAGGGCAATCCTTGTCTCGGCTGCCCTCAGTATGGCTGCCGATTCCCACGGGAAGCGGCCTTGTAGAATACGGCCATGGTATCCGTCGTCCATGCACTCCCCGCTTCCGGTGTCGATGAGAACGCGCTGCCGCGGCTGACCGAAGGTCTGCCGGCGGAGAGCGCGGGCAAGGTCGCGCGCGCCTTCGCCCTGGCGGGCGAGCTCTACGGCGAGCGCGAGCTCGGCACCGGCGAGGGGGCGTTCCCGCACGCGGTCGGCACGGCGCTGATCCTCAGCGCGCTGAACCTCGACGTCGATGCGCGCGTCGCGGCGCTGCTGTTCGCGGCCTTCGACAGCCTCGAGGAGGCTAGGGACAAGCTGACGGCGGAATTCGGCGAGCCGGTGGCGAACCTGGTGCACGGGCTCTACCGGCTCGGCACGCTGAGGCCGCTGACGAAGGCGGCCGCAGTCGGGGCCGCCGAGATGAAGGCGCAGGCCGAGACGCTGCGCAAGATGCTGCTGGCGATGTCCGAGGACATCCGCGTCGTGCTGATCCGGCTGGCCAGCCGCACGCAGACGCTGCGCTGGTATGCCGACCAGCCGGGCGAGGCGCGCGAGGAGACGGCGCGCGAGAGCCTGGAGATCTATTCGCCGCTCGCCAACCGGCTGGGCGTCTGGCAGATCAAGTGGGAGATCGAGGACCTCTCGTTCCGCTACGTCGAGCCGGAGACCTACAAGCGCATCGCCAGGATGCTCGACGAGAAGCGCGCCGAGCGCGAAGGCTTCATCGCGCGCGCGGTCGAGCGGCTGCAGGCGGAGCTCCACAAGTCGGGCATCGACGACGCCGAGGTGTACGGCCGGCCCAAGCACATCTACAGCATCCGCAACAAGATGCGCGGCAAGGACATCGACTTCGACAAGGTCTACGACGTGCGTGCGCTGCGCATCGTGGTCGACAGCGAGCGCGACTGCTATACGGCGCTGGG
>DAIDAU010000119.1 GCA_027310465.1 Rhodocyclaceae bacterium | reverse complement strand
AGTGCGCCGCGCCCTCGGCCGCGGGCGCGACGCGGCCGTGCGACATCAGCAACAGCAGCGGCAGCGCCGAGGCCAGCGCGATGCCGAACAGCAGGAACAGGCGCTCGAACGACAGCATCGCAGCCTGCTGCATCAGGCTGCCGTCGAGCAGCCGCAGCGCCTTGGCCGGCGCCGCCATCGTCGGCATGCCGTGGGCGATGACCAGCGCCTTCAACTGCGCCAGCCGCTCGCTCGTCGCCAGCGAAAACTGGTTGACATGGCGGATCAGCTCGCCGCGATTTGACTGCAGCAGTTGCACGTAGAGCGTCGCCGAACCGGCGATGCCGACCGAACCGCCGAGCTGGCGCGTCAGGTTGTAGAGACCGGCGCCGTTCTGCAGCTCCTGCGGCCGCAGATTGCCCAGCGCCAGATTGTTCAGCGGCATGAATACCATGCCGAGTCCGATGCCGCGCAGGATCACGGCCGGCAGGAAATCGCTCCATCCGGAACTGAGCGTGAACAGCGAGTGCTGCCACATCGAATAGCCGAAGACGCCCGCGCCGGCGATCACCAGCACGCGCAGGTCGATCTGGAGCTTGCCCATCAGCCGTCCCATGATCGCCATCGTGACGCCCGAGGCGAGCGCGCCGGGCAGGATCACCATGCCGGTTTCCCACGCCGTGTAACCGAGCAGCGTCTGCACGTAGACCGGGAACATGAACACCGTGGAAAACAAGGCGCCGCCGAGCAAGAAGGTGAACACCAGCGCCGCGGCGAACTGTGCGTCGCGCAGGATGCGGATGTTGACGATCGGGTGCTCGTGGCGCAGTTCCTGCCAGACGAAGGCCGCCAGCCCGAAGACGGACACGATCGCCAGCGTCACGATTTCGCGCGAGGCGAACCAATCGAGCCGCTCGCCGCGCTCCAGCGCCGTCTGCAGGCAGCCGACGCCGATCGCCAGCAGCACGAAGCCCAGCCAGTCGACCTGCTCGGCGCGCTGGCCGTACTTCGAATCGGGCACCAGCATCAGCGTGAGCAGCAGCGCCAGCAGGCCGAGCGGCAGGTTGATGTAGAAGATCCACGGCCACGAATAGGCGTCGGTCAGCCAGCCGCCCAGCGTCGGCCCGAGCATCGGACCGACCATGATGCCGAGCCCGAAGATCGCCATCGCCGTGCCCGACTCCTTGCGCGGGAATACCTCGTAGAGCGTCGCCTGCGCCGTCGAGATCAGGCCGCCGCCGCCGAGGCCCTGGACGATGCGCCAGAACACCAGTTCCTCGAGATTGGTCGACGCGCCGCACAGCATCGACGAGACGACGAACAGCGCGATCGACAGCGCGAGGTAATTGCGCCGGCCGAACCAGTTCGACAGCCAGCCCGACACCGGCAGCACGATGACGTTGGCGACGACGTAGCCGGTCGATACCCAGGCGATCTCGTCGAGCGTCGCGCCCATCGAGCCCATCATGTGCGGGATGGCGACGTTGACGATGCTGGTGTCGACCAGCTCCATCATCGAGCCGAGCGTGACGGTGAAGGCGATCAGATAGCGGGCGGCAAGGATCTCCGCATCGCTCTCGACGCGCCGCAGCGCCGGCAGGATCGGCTTCACCGCGTGGTGATGGTGACGAAGACGCTCATGCCGGGCCGCAGCAGCCGGTTGGCATCGGCGCTCTGCTTGACGAGGATCTTCACCGGCACGCGCTGCACGACCTTGGTGAAGTTGCCGGTGGCGTTGTCCGGCGGCAGCAGCGAGAAGCGCGCCCCCGTCGCCGGCGCCAGCGAATCCACCGTGCCTGCGAAATCGACGCCGGGAAAGGCGTCGACCTCGACATCGACGCGATCGCCGGGGCGCACGTCATGCACGTCGGTTTCCTTCATGTTGGCCACGACCCAGACGTCATGCAGCGGCACCACGCTCATCAGCGCCTGGCCGGCCTGCACGAACTGCCCGGGCTCGACGGTCTTGCTGCCGACCAGACCGCTGGCCGGCGCGGCGATGCGCGTGTCGGCGAGCTGCATCGCTGCGAGGTCGCGCGCGGCGCGCGCCGATTCGACCTTGGCGAGCGCCGCCTGCAGCGCCGCGCCGTAGGCGGTCACCTGTTCGCCCGCGGAAGCCGCGCTCTCGCGGCTCGCCTTCAGCTGCGCCAGCGACGCCCGCGCCGCGGCCTCGGCGGCGTCGAGCGCCTGCGGCGAAACCATCTTCTTCTCGATCAGGCCGCGCGTGCGTTCGAGATCCTTCTGCGCCTTGTCGGCGTTCGCCAGCGCCTGCTCGACGTTGGAGCGCGCCGCGGCCGCCGCCGCGCGCGCCGCCGCGACCTGCGCCGCCGCCTGGCCGCTCTGCCCTTCCCGGCCGGCCGCCGCCAGCGCCAGTTCGAGCTCGGCCTCCGCCTGCGCCAGCTTGGCGCGATAGTCGCGATCGTCGATGCGCAGCAGCAGATCGTCGGCCTTCACCGGCTGGTTGTCGTTCACCTTGACCTCGGCGACGAAACCGCCGACCTTGGGCAGCACGGGCACCAGATGGCCCTCGACCTGCGCGTCGTCGGTGGTGACGTGGCTGCGGCCCCACCACCAGCGCCAGCCCAGCCACAGCGCGCCCGCGATGACGACGGCAGCGAACACGAGGCGCGGCAAGTTCGGCTTGCGCGCCGTCGCGTCATTCATAACGGATTTCCACGATCTCGATTTCGCGCAGGCCCACGGGGCTCTCGAAGCGCACGACGTCGCCTTCGCGCGCCTTCATCAGCGCGCGCGCCAGCGGCGAAATCCAGCTGATGCGGCCGTTCGAGGCGTCCGCCTCGTCGATGCCGACGATCTGGTAGGTCGCCTCGCTGGCCTCGAGCCCATCGATCGTCACCGTCGCGCCGAAGAACACCTGCTCGGTGTTCTCCTGCACCGCCGGATCGACGACGACGGCGTTCTCGAGCCGCTTGGTCAGGTAGCGGATGCGGCGGTCCATCTCGCGCAGGAGCTTCTTGCCGTAGATGTAGTCGCCGTTCTCCGAGCGGTCGCCGTTGCCGGCGGCCCAGGCCACCACCTTGACGAGCTCCGGCCGCTCGACCTTGACGAGCCGCTCGAATTCGCGGCGCATGCGCGCGTGCCCCGCCGCCGTCATGTAGTTCTTGGTGCCGGGCGGCAGCGCCGGCGCGCCGGGCGCGTCGTCGTCGTCCTCGTCGCCTTCTTTGACGAATGCCTTGTTCATCTCTGGGGAAAGTCCTGCAAGACCGACATTGTATGGTGTCGGGACAATCCCGCCGAGAGAAAAGTTCATGTTGCTGACGAGGCTATGGCGTGGCCCCGTCGGCGGACGGTCTTAACCGCCAAGGGCGACGGGTAGTCGTCGCCGCTTCGTGTCCCCCGGCGGACAAGAGCGATACGGCGTCCGCCTCCTCCTTTACCTACGCGTCGACGACCACCCGCCACCCTTGGCTTGACGCCCTGCCCTTCTGGTCCAGAAAATCGCACGGCGGTTCCGCTCGTGCTGATGGGGTGGTCCGCTGCGCGTAAGTAAAGGAGGGGGCGGACGCCTTATCGCTCTTGTCCGCCGGGGGGCGTAGGCAGGGTTTCGTGGAGCAC
>DAIDAU010000098.1 GCA_027310465.1 Rhodocyclaceae bacterium | reverse complement strand
GCGCGAGATCGGGCGGCGGCACGGCGCGCCGGCCGCCCAGGGCGAGGCGTTCCGCCTCGATCTTCAGCTCGCGGCCGATGCGGAAGGCGATCTCGGTGGTCGACATGCAGCGCAATCGGTTGGCCATCCAGCGCAGCGCCTCGATCCGGTCGGCGACGGCATCAGGCATGCGCATACTGCCGATGCCAGATCTCGAGGTTGAGCAGCGACCACAGCAGCTTCTCGTGGTTCTGCCGGCCGCCGAGGTGCTCGCCGATCACGGCGTCGAGCGCCTTGCCGTCGTAGTAGCCGCGCGTCAGCGAATCGGCGCCGGCCAGGTGGTCGAGCAGGAAGCCGCGCATGCCCTCGCGGAACCAGCGGTTCACCGGCACGCGGAAGCCGACCTTGGGCCGCTTGAGGATCTCCTCGGGCAGCACCTGGCGCGCGGCGGTGCGCAGGATCCACTTGGTCGCCAGGCCGCGCACGCGGTACTCGTCGGGCAGCGCCGAGACGAACTCGGCCAGCACGTGGTCGAGGAAGGGCACGCGCGCCTCGATCGAGGCGGCCATGGTCATGCGGTCGCCGCGCTCGAGCAGGTTGTCGGGCAGCCAGCTGGTCTGGTCGAAGTAGAGCAGGCGGCGCAGCGCGCTGTTGTCCTGGTCGGCGTCGAACGGCCGCGCGTCGGCGGGGCCGAAGCCGTCGAGGCGCAGCACCGAGAGGCGCTCGCGCTCGCGCCGGTTGAGCGCGCCGAACCAGCGCACGTAGCGCTCGCGCCAGTCCTCGATGTCGAGGTTGGTGACGGCCGTCTTGACGCGGCGGAAGCCATAGGGCAGGGCGTGCACCAGCGGCGCGATCAGGCGGCGGCGCAGCGTGCGCGGCAGCAGCTGCCAGCGCGGCACCAGCCGCTCGAACACGTGCTTCGGATAGCCGCCGAGGATCTCGTCGCTGCCCTCGCCGGTGAGCACCATCTTGACGCTGCGCGCCGCCTCGCGCGCCATCAGGTGGATGGCGATGTCGGACGGCTCGCACACCGGCGCGTCGCGGAAGGCGATCAGCCGGGGCAGCGCGTCGACGATGTCGCGATGGCCGACGACGATCTCGCGGTGCAGGGTGCCGAAGCGCCGCGCCACCATCGCCGCGTAGGGGAGCTCGGAGGCCCCGTCGTCGCTGAAGCCGACGGAGAAGGTCCGCACCTGCGGACAGTGCTGGGTCATCATGGCGACGATCATCGACGAGTCGAGGCCGCCGGAGAGGAAGGCGCCGAAGGGCACGTCGCTGACCATCTGCAGCTTCACCGCCTCGTCGAAGCGGTCGAGGAAGCGCGCCACGGCGTCGCCGTCGCGGCGGATGCGCGGCGCGGCGAGGCGGTCGGGCGGCGTCCAGTAGCGCCACTCGCGCAAGGCGCCGTTCTCCCAGATCGCCGCCGTGCCCGGCATCAGCTTGCGGATGCCGGCGAGCAGCGTGCGCGGGCCGGGCACGTAGCGGTAGGCGAGGTAGTCCCAGACGGCGCCGAGGTCGACCTCGCGGCGGAAATCGGGGATGCGCAGCAGCGCCTTGATCTCGGAGGCGAAGAACAGGCCGCCGCCGTGCTCGCGGAGGAACAGCGGCTTCTCGCCGTAGCGGTCGCGCGCCAGGAACAGGCGCTCGCGCGTCGCATCCCAGATGGCGAAGGCGAACATGCCGCGCAGCCGGTGCACCACGCGCTCGCCCCAGTGCTGGTAGGCGCGCAGCAGCACCTCCGTGTCCGAGTCGAGCGCGAAGCGCTGGCCGAGGCGCTCGAGCTGCGCGCGCAGCTCGCGGAAGTTGTAGATCTCGCCGTTGAACACCAGCGCCAGCCCGGCCGCCTCGTCGCACATCGGCTGGCGCGCGCCGTTGGGATCGATGATGGCGAGCCGGCGGTGGCCGAGGCAGACCTGCCGGCCGCCGGCCGCGCGCGCGGCGTGGATGCCTTCGCCGTCCGGCCCGCGATGCGCCATGGCGGCGAGCATCGCCGCCATCGTCGCCGGCTCGGGCGCCGTCGCTGCGGGTGCGATCCAGCCGGCGATGCCGCACATGGCTCAGGCAGCGCCCGCGGCGGCATCGCCGCCGCACAGCGAACGATAGAGCCCGGCGAAGCCTTCGGCGAGGCGCTCGATCGAGTAGGACTGCGCGATGCGCCGCTGGCTGGCGATGCCCATCAGCGGCAGCAGCGCGGGATTGCCGGCCAGGCGCACGATCGCGGAGGCGATGGCGCGCGGCTTGCCGACCGGCACGAACAGCCCGTGCACGCCGTGCACCATGACGTCGGGAATCGCGCCCACGCGCGTGGCGATCGCCGGCAGCCCGGCCGCCATGCCTTCGAGCAGCGCGTAGGGCAGCCCCTCGAAATGGCTCGGCAGCACCAGCAGGTCGGCCGATTCGAACAGCCGCCGCTTGGCCCCGTCGAACATCGGCCCGATGAAGCTGACGACGTCCGAGAGCCCCAGGCGCGCGGCCAGCTGCTTCAGCCGCTCTTCCTCGGGGCCGCTGCCGGCGATCGCCAGCGTCGCGGCGACGCCGCGCGCCCGCGCCATGGCGAGCCCCTCGAGCGTCTCCGGCAGCCCCTTGTGCGGATCGAGCCGCCCGACATAGACGAGCTGCAGCGGCGTCGAGCGCGGCCGCGTTCCCAGCAGCCGCGGCCGATAGGCCGAGACGTCGATGCCGTTGGGCAAGGCGACCACGTTCTGCTGCGGCAGGAATTCGCGGTAGGCGACGAGCTCGCACTTGGCCAGCACGACGATGGCGTCGGGCAGCCGCAGGATCGCCCGCAGCACCGCGGCCGGCAGATGCTGCGCGGCGGCGAAGCGGCGCGGCAGCAGGCCGCCGTGCACCTGATAGACGACGCGCGTGCGCAACAGCCGGGCGACCAGCAGATAGGCGAGATCGCGCCACCATGCGCGCCGGTTGAGCGAGGTGTTGATATGCACGAGATCGGCATCGGCCAGCCAGATGCGAAACGCGAGAATCAGCGGACTCCACAACAGCCGCCAGAGGCGTCCCACGGTGCCTTCGCTGCGTCCTTCGCTGCCGACCTGGAAGTGGATCAGGGCGAACTCGTTTCCCAGCGGCGAGCCGAGCATCAGGTTGAGATGCGTGGTGACGCCGCTGATCGCTTGGCGGGATGGGGCTAGCACGAGGGCCACGGGTTTGCGTGGGGTCATGTCGCGTGCTTCATGAAGACAAACCGGAGGGTGTAACCGCCACGGGCGACGGGGGGTCGTCGCCGCTTCGTGTCCCCCGGGGGACATGGAGCGCAGCGGACCACCCCGTCGGCACGAGCGTCGACGATGCGGGCAAGCTAAACGGACAATCCGCGCGATGCCTCATGTCAAGGCCACCGGCTCCGCCGCATGAACCCGTCGACCACGCCCAGCCGCCCGCTCCGATTGACGGTGTGGATGCCGAGCACCCCTTGCGACGGCGGCGGCAGGATGCGGGCGATTTCGGTTTCGTGGAAGCTGTGGGGCGTCAGTTGATGGACGCGGGCGATCGAGACGCCGGTGCCGTAGAGCGGCGCGCAGATCTGCGCCGGGCGGTGCAGCACGCCGTCGCGCAGGTAGAGAGCGCCGGCGGGGCGCGCGCCGAAGACGTCGGACTTCACCGGATTGGCGGGATGCGCGTGCCATTCGCCGAGCAGGTCGTCGGCGTAGAAGAGGTGCAGTTCGTCGTAGAGCTCGGTGCCCTCGGCGCCGCTGTTGACGAACATCCACCAGCGCTCGCCGTCGCGATGGAAGGTCGCGTCGGCGCACGGCAGGTCGCGCAGCAGCGCCTTCTCGAAGCGCCAGACGTCGGGAAAGCGCATGCAGCGGTAGAGCTCGACGCTGCGGTTCTGGCCGCTTTCCGGCACCATGAAGAGATCGCCTTCGTGCTCGATCAGGAAGGGATACGACAAGTGGTAGTCGCGCTCCAGCACCGTCAGCGGCTCGCCGTGGCGGCCGCCGTCGTCGACCTCGACGACGGCGATATGGCCCTTGCCGCTGGCGAACGGCACCTCCTCGAAGAAGATGAAGTGGCGGCCGTTGCGCTCGAGCGGAAACGGATCGGCCCAGATGCGGTCCTTCGGCGGCAGGAGGCGGGCGTAGCGCGCCAGTTCGCCGTCGCCGCCGGATGGACCGAAGCGGTAGGCGATGAACCACTGGTCGACGTAGAGCAGCTTCTGCAGGCCGCGTTTGAGGATGCGGCCGCCGATGCGGGCGAAGCTGCGCACGATCTCGGGGCCGCGCGGCGGCGGCTCGGCGGCGCGCGAGGCGGCGGCGAACAGCGGCGTGCCGTGGGCGTTCATGCGCAGGTCGCCGAGGCGGTGCAGCAGGCGCAGCTCGCGCTCGGCGAACAGGGCGGTCTTGCG
>DAIDAU010000072.1 GCA_027310465.1 Rhodocyclaceae bacterium | reverse complement strand
CTGCTCGACATCGAGGACGACGCGCTGATTCCGGTGATCCGCAATCCGCAGAAGGCGGGCGAGGATTCCGACGCGGTCTTCTACTTCCCCGGCTGCGGCTCGGAGCGATTGTTCTCGCAGGTCGGGCTCGCCACCCAGGCGATGCTCTACGACATCGGCGCCACCACCGTGCTGCCGCCCGGCTACCTGTGCTGCGGCTATCCGCAGACGGCCGGCGGCAACGAGGCCAGCGGCCAGGCGATCACGACGCAGAACCGCGTGCTGTTCCATCGCGTCGCCAACACGCTCAACTACCTGGACATCAAGACGGTGCTGGTCTCCTGCGGCACCTGCATGGATCAGCTGCAGAAGTACCAGTTCGAGCAGATCTTCCCCGGCTGCCGGCTGCTCGACATCCACGAGTACCTGCAGGAAAAGGGCGTACGCCTCGAAGGAGTGAGCGGCGCGCGCTACATGTACCACGACCCCTGCCACACGCCGATCAAGACCACCAACCCGGTGAAGCTGGTGTCCGAGCTGATGGGCAGCCAGGTCGATCTCTCCGATCGCTGCTGCGGCGAATCGGGCACGCTGGCGGTGACGCGGCCCGACGTATCGACCCAGGTGCGCTTCCGCAAGCAGGCCGAGATCGAGGCGGGCGCGGCCAAGCTGCGCGGCGACGGCTTCGGCGGCGAGGTCAAGCTGCTGACGTCGTGCCCGTCATGCCTGCAAGGGATCTCGCGCTTCGAAGCCGACGCCGGCGTCGCTACCGACTACGTCGTGGTCGAGATGGCCAAGCATCTGCTCGGCAAGGACTGGCTGGCGAACTACGTGCGCGCCGCCAACGCCGGCGGCATCGAGCGCGTTTTGCTCTAGCGGCTGGAGAGCTGCCACGCGGAGTGGCAGGCGACGCATTTCGCGAGCACGGCGGTCAGCCGGTTCTGCAGTTGGGGCAAAGGCTTGCCTTCGTCGGTCGCCTGGGCCAGCGCGTCCATGTCGCGATGAACGCCGACGCCGAGCTGCTTGAACGCCAGCGGCAGCTTGGCCATCAGCGCCGGATTGACGTCGGCGGCAGCCGCCATGCCGCCGGCCCACGCCGCGCGGGCGATCTGCGCCCGATCGTTGCGGTCGATGCCGTCGAGCACGCCGTGAACGCCGGCCAGCAGGCCGCGCATCTCCGCCAGCACGAAATCGCGTTCGCCGGGCGCCAGAACCACGGCCGTGCGGTTGTCGCTGCCGGGCCGCGTGCTGCCATGCACGAAGAACCAGGCAAACACGCCGGCCGTGACGAGCCAGAGCGCGATGGCGAGCGCGGCGAGCCTGCCGGACGTCATGGATTCGGCGCAGGGCGGACGACGAACACCGCCGGATCGCCGATGCGCTCGAGCAGGATGCGGCGCACGCGTTCCTGCCAGAGCCGCCCGAAGCGCTCGCCTTCGCCGGGCGACGCCGCGCCGGCGACCGCGCGCTGCATCAGTCCGGGAAGATCGGGGTCGGCGGGCACGTCGCCCACCTCGGCGCCGACGTCGACGGCCGCGCCGCCGTCGAGGCGCGTGAAGCGGGCTTCGAGCGGGATATCGGCCTCGAAGCTCAGCAGGCCCCGTCGCACGAAGCGTCCCGCGATCCCCTTGAAGCCGCACTCGCCGGCGGCGCCGGTGAGCATGGCGACGACATTGGCCTTCACCCCCGTCACGCCGGCATCGGCGCGCTCGCGGAAGGCGACCGCGATGCCGCCGCGCTCGGGCAGCTCGTCGCCGTACAGCGCCGCCAGGGCCGCGCGCGTCATGCCGAAAGCCGCCGCCACGGTCGGGCAGGAATGGCCGGCCAGCTTGACGACGTCGGTGTACGCGTATTCGATGACGCCTGCCTCCGCCGCGCCGAGAAAGGCCGCGAGCGGATCGCGCAGGCGGATCGGCGCGACGGCGGCGAAGAAGTCGGGCGTCTTCACCGCGTCAGGCGGCGCGCTTTTCGAAGTCGATGACGATCGCCCCGGCTTCGCGTTGGCGGTAGTTGATGTCGACCGTCGGGCCATAGCGATTCTGCAGCTGGTCGAGCAGCGGCAGCGGGTCGTGGTCGTTGCAGAAGCGCATGACCTCGCCGGGATGCAGCGCATCGAGCGCACCGAAGATCGCGGCGTGGCGGAAACGCTTGGCGATGCCGCGCGCGTCGAAGAAATAGACGCCTTCGGGGTTGGTGTGGTTATGGACGTGGACGGTGCTCATGGATTCGGCCTCCTTTGAAAGGTCGCCGAATCATACCCGATCAAATTCGTCGGGTAATTGATCTAAATCATTTTGGGCCGGCGGCCGCGATCAACGGTACCCGGTCTGCGCCAGCGCCGCGATGCGGTCCTGCTGGCTGCGGATGCAATCCGTCAGCGCGCCGGGGTCGCCGGGCCTGAAAACGCATTCGGGCGGCGCGGCGACGCCGGCCTTAACGATGCGCGCCGGGCCGTCCGCGCGCGACGGCAGCGCGTGAGCCGCGGGCTCGGGAACTGCCGAAGTCGTCGCGGCGGCAACCGGCGACGGCTGCGGCGACGCCGCGGCGGCCGTTCCGGCTCGCAGCGCCGCGAGATCCTTCCTGATCGCATCGATGTCGGCGCGCAGGTTCTTTTCCGTCCTTGCGCGCAGGCGAGCGCGCTGCGCCAGCGCGTCGACGTCGTCCTGCAGCGCGACCGCCAGCGCCAGCGTCAGCAGCGCGACGAGCACGACGCTCGCCGGGATGGCGGCGAGGCCGACGAAGACGAGTCGCCGCTTCATGGGTTAGGTGGGACGGCGGCGCGCGCGGCGGCGGCATTCTTGATCATGTTCGTTCGCGACATGTCGGTCGGTGAGAGGGCCGGCGCGGGGTCGTGCGAGCCGGGCGGCGATTGTATCCCGACTCCGCATAGGCCTGCCGCCGGAAAGGGCAAGCGGCTTTCCGCCCTATAATGGCTGCGCCCTTCCCTCCTCGGCGTCCCAGCTTCAGATGACCGGATCCCGCCTGACGACGCAAATCCAAATGGCCGCGCTGGCGCTGGTTGCGATAGCGGGACTGATTCTGATCTACATGCTCGACCGCTATCAGCGCGACACCGCGCTGACCCAGCTGGATGCCGGCCTGCAGGACAGCGTGCGCCTCAACGGCATGCGGCTGACGCAGACGATCGAGACGCTGCGCCAGGATGTCCTGTTCCTTTCGCGCACGCCGCCGATCTCGGGCATCGAGCGCGCCGCGCGGCACGGCGGCATCGACCCGCGCGACGGCAACCCGCAGGCGGTCTGGGTCAAGCGCCTGCAGGAAGTCTTCACGGCGTTCGCCGACGCGCACCCGAACTACACGCTGATCCGCTACATCGGCGTCGCGGACGGCGGGCGCGAGCTGGTGCGCATCGACCGGCGCGAAGGAAGGCTGGCGGTGGCCCCGGCATCCGAGCTGGACGCCAAGAGCGATCGCGACTACTTCCAGCCGACCCTGGCGCTGCAGCCTGGCGAAATCTACCTGTCGGACTTCGCCTACGACGGACTCCAGCGCCCCGCCGGGGAACGGCGCTTGCGCGTCCTGCGCGCCGCGACGCCGGTTTTCGATGCGGACGGCAACGTCTTCGGGCTGGTGATGCTGAACCTGGACGCCGGTCCCATCCTGGATGCCGTCAGCAGCGGCTTGCCGCACGGCGTGCAGGCCTACATGGCCGATCGCGAGGGCCGCTACCTGTTCCACCCCGACCCGGGCCGGGACTTCGCAGCCGACGCGCGCAGCCGCTTCACCGACGACTTTCCCGAGCTCGCGGCGGCCGAAGGCTCCGACCACATCGGCCTGCGCCGCCTGCGAAGCTCTGATGGCGCGCGCTACGCCACGCGGGAACGCGTGCGTTTCGACCCGCGCCAGCCGAACCGCTACGTCGACCTGGCCTACGCCGTCCCGGAGAAAACCATCGCCGACGCGATCTCGCCGACGCGCTTCCAGGCCGGCCTCGGAGGACTCTTCGCCGCGGGGCTGGTGGCGGCGGCCCTGCTGCTGATGATGAAGCGGCTGCTGAAGCCGCTGCACCAAGTGACGGCGGCGGCCGAGTCGATCGCGGCGGGCGCGCGGGAAATCGACCTGCCCGAGACGGGCCGCGGCGACATCGGCGCCCTGGTCAACGCCTTCCGCCACATGCTGGAGAACGTCGCGGCGCGCGAAGACGACTATTGCAATCTCACGGCCGAGCTGGAGAACCGCGTGCGCGAGCGCACCGCCAAGCTGCGGCTGGCGGCCAGCGTCTTCGAGAACACCAGCGAAGGCGTGGTGGTGACCGACGAGGACGCGCGCATCATCTCGGTGAACGCCGCCTTCACCGAGATCACCGGCTACGCGGCCGAGGAGGCGATCGGCGAGAAGCCGAGCCTGCTGCGCTCGGACCACCACGACGTCGAGTTCTACCGCGCCATGTGGCATCAGCTGCTGCAGACCGGCCGCTGGCAGGGCGAGATCTGGAACCGCCGCAAGAGCGGCGAAGCCTTCCTCGAATGGCTGACGATCAACCGCATCCCGGCGGCCGACGGCATGCCCTGCAGCTACGTCGCCGTATTCAACGACATCACCGAGCAGCGGCGCAAGGACGAGCACATCCGCCACCTGGCGTTCCACGACCCGCTCACCGGCCTGCCGAATCGCGCGCTGCTGCTCGACCGCCTGCAGCACGCGATCGAGCGCGCCGCGCGCGAACGCACGCGCCTGGCGCTGCTGTTCATGGACCTCGACCGCTTCAAGGCCATCAACGACATGCTCGGGCACGACGTCGGCGACACCTTGCTGCGCGAGATCGGCGCGCGCATCAAGTCGCGGCTGCGCGGCATGGACACCGTGGCGCGCATGGGCGGCGACGAGTTCGTCGTGCTGATCGAGGACTTCACCGAGCCCGAGCATTGCGCGGCGCTGGCGGCCGCGATCATCGGCGACGTCGCGCAGCCGCTCGAAATCCACGGCCACGACATCCGCAGCGGCGCCTCGATCGGCATCGCCTGCTTTCCCGAGGACGGCGGCGACGCGCTGACGCTGATGAAGCACGCCGACACAGCGATGTACGCGGCGAAGTCCGAAGGACGCGGCACCTACCGCTTCTTCCAGGCCGACATGATGAAGGCGGCGAACCTGCGCCTGCAGCTCGAGACCGAACTGCGCCAGGCGATCGCCAACGGCCAGGTCGAGCTGCACTACCAGCCGAAGGTGTGCACCGAATCGGGCGCCAACTGCGGCGTCGAGGCGCTGATCCGCTGGCGCCACCCGACCCGCGGCCTGGTGCCGCCCTCGGATTTCATTCCGATCGCCGAGGAAAGCGACCTGATCCTCGACATCGGCGACTGGGTGATCAACGAGGCCTGCCGCCAGTCCGCCGCCTGGGAAGCGCTCGGCGTGACGCCGGTCGTCGCCGTCAACGTCTCGGCGCGCCAGCTGCGCCAGCCCGACCTGGTGGAGCGCATCGCCGCGATGGCGGCCCACCACGGCGTTCCGCCCGCGCGCCTGCAGATCGAGGTGACCGAAAGCCTGGTGATGGCCGATCCGCAGCAGGCGTCCGCCCTGCTGCATCGCCTGCGCGAGATCGGCGTCAGCGTCGCCATCGACGATTTCGGCACCGGCTATTCGAGCCTTTCCTACCTGCGGCGCCTGCCGATCGACGTCATCAAGATCGACCGCTCGTTCGTCATGAACGCCGACCGCGTCGAGGAGGATGCGCAGATCGTCCGCACCATCGTCGCGCTGGCCCAGACGCTGAAGATGAACGTCGTGGCCGAAGGCGTCGAGACCGAAGCCCAGGCCGTGCTGCTGCGCGCGCTCGGCTGCTCCGCGGCGCAGGGCTACTTCTACGCCCGGCCCGCGCCGGCCGGCGAGATCCTCGAGTGGCTGCGCCGCTGATCCGCGCCGCGCTCGCTTCCGCCCGCTGATTGGTATGCTTGGGCTATGAGCAGCGAATGTGAACTCTGCGCCGCCGGCGGCGAAACGATCTGGCAGGACGACTTGTGCCGCGTGGTGCGCATCGGCGGCGAGGAAGGCGACGCCTTCCCCGGCTTCTGCCGCGTGGTGTGGCGCGCGCACGTGGCCGAGATGACGGATCTCGCCGCTTGCGACCGGCGCCACCTGATGAACGTCGTGTTCGCCACCGAGGCGGCCCTGCGCGCGCTGCTGCGGCCCGACAAGATCAACCTGGCCAGCCTCGGCAACGCCGTGCCGCACCTGCATTGGCACGTGATCCCGCGCTGGCGCGACGACAGCCGCTTTCCGCTGCCGATCTGGGGCGAGGCGAAGCGCGCGGCCCCGCCGCGCAAATCGGCGGATAATGAGGCGCTCGCCGCGACCATTGCCGAAATATTGTCCGCTGAGGTATCAGGCGCATGACCGACGCTTCCGCCAGCCCCGAGCCGGCTCCGAGTTTCGCCACCGCCGCCGAGTGCCGCACCTGGCTCGGCACCGCGCCGCTGACCGACGCCGCGCAGATGATGGCGCTGTTCCTGCGGGAGCTCAAGGCGCTCAACCGCGCGACGCTCGCCGCCGCCGAGCGCCTCGAGATCCTCGAGCTCCTGCGCGGTCCGATCTACGAGACGCAGGACGATTTCAGCAAGCGCTTCGTCGGCAAGCTGCAGCCGCTGGCCGCGGCCGAGCAGGCGTCGTACGAGGCGTCCTGCGCGCTCTGGCACGGCTTGGCGAGCGGCTACATGCGCTGCGCCGAAGCCTGCTTCACCCACGACGCGCAGATGAAGGCGAAGAGCGCGCTGGTGCACGAGCGCGCGCTGACGGCGCTGGTGGCCCAGCAGATCGGGACGCACCGCGTCAGCCGCGGGCCGGCGGACGAACACTGGCGCGTGCTGCATCAGATCTACGCCGCCGCCGAACAGCTCGGCGTCGCGACCTACGAGGTGGCCGACGCTCCGCATCTCGGCAAGCTGCGTGGCACCCCGCAGGCGGCCTACGTCGAGGCCATGCTGCTGAGTGCCGCGAACCTGCACGAGCACAGCCAGCGGCAGATCGGCTGGGCGGCGCGCTGGGCGCGGCGCTGGGCGCCCAAAGTCCGCGTGCTGGCGACGGCGCCGGACGTCTCGGCGCAGGCGATACCGCTGTGCGTGGACGTCGCGTCCGACGTGCCGGCCGGCTACAAGCCGTTCGCGACGCCCGGCGCGCGCTGGCTGGAGACCGCCGAGCTGCGGCGCAGCCTGAAGAAGCGCCTGGTGCTGCTCAGCCAGGGCGAGGCGCCGGCCAAGCTGAACCTCGGCGAGGACTGCACCCAGCCGGCCAGCGAACAGCTGCTGAACCTGCTCTACCAGCGCTGGTGCAAGGGCGCGGCGGTGCGCGGCGCCGAGCGCCGTTCCGCCAGCGGCAGCTGCCGCTTCGCCGCCGGCTTCGACGGCATCCATTACTACGTCGCCGGACACCGGCCGTTCAAGCAGGTGGCGCCGACGGACCTGCGCAGCCTGCGCCGCGAGCAGGAGGAGATCGCGACCTTCGGCCGCGTCGCCACCCACCGCGACGAGAACTTCAGCGAGCAGGCGGGCTACGCGCTCGAGCAGTGGCAGATGGAGGAGAACTGGCACATGGTCAACACCTCCTCCACCGGCCTGCGCATCTCGCGCGCGCTCGCGCAGGCCGGTGCGCGCCTCGGGCTGCGCCAGCTGGTCGCCGTCACGCCGGGCGACGGGCAGGACTGGCTGCTCGGCTGCATCCGCTGGACGCTGGTGGGCGAGAGATTCGAGATCGGATTGAACCTGTTTCCCGGCCGGCCGCAGGCGATCGCGCTGCGCGGCGCCGGGCTCGCCGCCGCCAACGAGGCCTATCGCCCGGGCTTCCTGCTGCCCGCGGTCCCCGCCATCAAGCAGGAGGCGTGCGTCGTGATGGCGATCGGCCTCTTCAAGCAGGGCCGCGTGCTCGACACCTTCGCCGGCCAGCCCGGCCGCCTGCGCCTGAAGCACATCGTCGAGCGCGGCGCGGACTTCGAGCGCGCCGCCTACGAACCGGCCTGAATCCGCCGGCCGGGGAAGATCGCGGTGAAGGTGCTGCCGCGGCCGGGCTCGCTGCTGATCTCGAGCCGGCCCTGGTGGCGTTCGAGCACGTGCTTGACGATCGCCAGTCCCAGGCCGGTGCCGCCGGTGTCGCGCGAGCGCCCGCGGTCGACGCGGTAGAAGCGCTCGGTGAGCCGCGGCAGGTGCTGCGCCTCGATGCCGATGCCGTCGTCCTTGACGGAGAACGCGGCGCCGACGGCGTTGCAGCGCCAGGAGATGTCGATGTGACCCTTGCCCGGCGTGTAGCGCACGGCGTTGCTCACCAGGTTGCCCAGCGCACTGCGCAATTCCTTGTAGCTGCCGAGCAGGGTCGCCGGCCCGCTGTTGTCGAACGTGAGCGTGTGCCGGCCGGCTGAAAGCGCCACGCCTTCGGCTCTCACCTCTTCCAGCAGGCGCCGCATGTCGACGTCCTCCTCGATCGGGGGCGCATCGGTTTCCAGCGTGGCGAGCGTCAGCAGGTCCTCGATCAGGCGCTGCATGCGTCGGGCCTGGTCGCCGGCCATTTCCAGGAAGTGATGGATTTCGTCGGGCGGCAGGTCGGCGATGCCGTCGGCCGCGGTTTCGAGGAAGCCCGCCACCACGGTCAGCGGCGTGCGCAGCTCGTGCGAGACGTTGGCGACGAAATCGCGGCGCATGGTCTCGAGCCTCTGGATCTGCGTTACGTCGCGCACCAGCAGCAGGCTGCGGCCGGCCGCGAAGGGGGCGGTCTGCAGCTGCAGCGTCTGACCCGGATTGCGCGCCGAGCGCAGCAGCAGCGAGCCGCTCGGGTTGCTCTGCTCGAGGTAGGCGAGGAATTCGGGTTCGCGCAGGAAATAGGTGATCGGGCTGCCGATGTCGCGCGACGAATTCAGGTTGAGCGAGAGCTCGGCGCGCGCGTTCATCCACTCGATGGCGCGATGGCCGTCGAGGATGACGACGCCGTCGGGCATCACCTCGGCCGCCTGGCGGAAGCGGTCGAGCAGCTTGCCGAGTTCGTCGCGCTGCTCGGCGACGATGCGCGCGCGGTAGCGCAGGGCGTCGTAGGCGTCCGCCCACAAGCCCGCGGCCGACGGCGTTTCGCTGCCGACCGGCTGGCGCGCCCAGCGGATCAGCTTCACCAGGCGCGTCACGGTGGGCGAAGCGAGGTAGGCGGCGGCGATCAGCACGGCGATCAGCGCGCCCGACGCACCGTCGAGCAGCCAGCCGAGCGCCGTGCCGCCGGCCAGCCACCAGGCCGCGTTGAGAAGTTCGGCGAGCACCGGGGTCACTGCTCCGGCTGGGCGGAAAGGCGGTAGCCGCTGCCGCGCACCGTCTGGACCAGGCCGTCGTGGCCGGTCGCCTCGAGCGCGGCGCGCAGCCGGCGGATGTGCACGTCGACCGTGCGCTCCTCGACGAAGACGTGGTCGCCCCACACCTGGTCGAGAAGCTGCACGCGGCTATGCACGCGCTCGGCATGCGCCATGAGGAAGTGCAGCAGCCGGAACTCGGTCGGGCCGAGATTGACGACGCAACTGCCCGCGGTGACGCGATGGGTGACCGGATCGAGGCGCAGGCCGCCGACCTCGAGCGCGTCCTCGGCGACGTGCGGCCGCTGGCGGCGCAGCACCGCCTGGATGCGGGCCAGCAGCTCCTTCGGGCTGAACGGCTTGGTGACATAGTCGTCGGCGCCGACGGTGAGGCCCTGCACCTTGTCGGCCTCCTCGCCGCGCGCCGTCAGCATGATGATGGGCACGTCGCGGGTGCGGGCTTCCCCGCGCAGCCGGCGCGCGAAATCCAGGCCGCTCGTTCCCGGCAGCATCCAGTCGAGCAGGATCAGGTCCGGCAGGGCTTCGTCGACGTGGCGGCGCGCGCTTTCGGCGTCGAGCGCCGCGACGACCTCGTGGCCGGCGCGCTTGAGATTGACCGAAATGAGCGCCTGGATGGCGGGTTCGTCTTCGATGACCAGGATTTTCGCTGACATGGAGTCTCGCGGATTATGGCGGTAAGGCCAGTCTATTGCGGCGGAATGTCCGTTTTGTTACAGCGGTCGGGGACGCGGCCCGGGCTGCGTTATGATAGACGGCCCTACGCAACGCGGCACGACGATCATGGCTGGCCTCAATCGCAATTCTCCGATCCCGACCGAAATCAAGCTCCACCAGGCGTCGCACCTGCTGGAGATCAGCTTCGACGACGGCAACGTCTTCAAGCTGCCCTACGAATACCTCCGCGTCTACAGCCCCTCGGCCGAAGTCCGCGGTCACGGGCCCGGCGAGGAAACGCTGCAGACCGGCAAGCGCGACGTCGTCATCGAGAGCGTCGAGCCCGTCGGCAACTACGCGATCAAGCCCACGTTCTCCGACGGCCACGATTCCGGGCTCTACGGCTGGGACACGCTCTACGAGCTGGGCGTCAACTACGAGTCGAACTGGCAGGCCTACCTCGCGCGCCTCGCAGCCGCGGACGCCAGCCGCGACATCGACAGCAGCACCCGGCCGCCGGCGTCCGGCGGCTGCGGCAAGCACTGATCCCTGCGGCGAACCCGCCATGAGCGAAACCCATTTCGGCTTCGAAACGGTGCCCGAGCACGAGAAGGCGAAGCGCGTGCGCGGCGTCTTCTCGTCGGTCGCTGGCAAGTACGACGTCATGAACGACCTGATGTCGATGGGCCTGCATCGGCTCTGGAAGGCGTTCGCTATCCAGGTCTCGGGCGCGCGCGCCGGCGATCGCGTGCTCGACGTCGCCGGCGGCACGGCGGATCTGTCGTCGGCCTTCGTCAAGCGCGTCGGCGACACGGGCGAGGTCTGGCTCACGGACATCAACAACGCGATGCTGACGCGCGGACGCGACCGCCTGCTCGACGAGGGCGCCGTCGTCCCCACCGCCCAGTGCGATGCCGAGAAGCTGCCGTTCCCGTCCGATCACTTCGACATCGTCACCGTCGCCTTCGGCCTGCGCAACATGACGCACAAGGAAGTCGCGCTGGCGGAGATGCGCCGCGTGCTGCGTCCCGGCGGACGCCTGCTGGTGCTCGAATTCTCGAAGGTCTGGGAGCCGCTCGCTCCCGCCTACGACCTCTATTCGTTCAAGCTGCTGCCTTGGCTCGGGCAGAAGATCGCCCAGGACGCGGACAGCTACCGTTACCTCGCCGAATCGATCCGCGTCCATCCCGACCAGGAAACGCTCAAGGGCATGATGGAGGCGGTCGGCTTCGAACGCGTCGAGTACTTCAACATGACCGCGGGAGTCGTCGCCCTGCATCGCGGCTACAAGCTCTAGGAGTTTTCATCATGAAGAAATGGCTGGTGGCTTGGTTCGCCGCCCTGATCGGGCTCGTCACGCTCAGCATGGACGCCGAGGCCAAGCGCCTCGGCGGCGGCGGTTCCTTCGGCATGCAGCGAGCGGCCCCGCGCAGCCCGGCACCCAGCGCGCCGACGGCCGTGCCGGCCAAGCCGGCGCCTGCGACGACGCCGCAGGCGCCCGCGCCGCAGCCGGGCGGCGCCGGCCGCTGGCTCGGTCCGCTGGCCGGACTCGCGGCGGGCATCGGCTTGGCCGCCCTGCTGTCGCATTTCGGCCTCGGCGAGGAATTCGCGTCGCTGTTGCTGATCGTCGCGCTGGTCTTCGGTGCATTCTTCGTGCTGCGCCTGCTGTTCGGCCGGCGCCGCGCCGTTCCCGAATATGCCGGAGCGGGAGCGCCGGCGCGCTTCGAGCCGACGAGCGTTGCCGGCGGTTCCGCCGGCGCGGCGCCGCCCGTGGAGGTCCCGGCGGGGTTCGACGTTGCGGGCTTCCTGCGCAACGCCAAGCTCAACTTCGTGCGGCTGCAGGCCGCCAACGATGCCGGCAACATCGCCGACCTCAAGGACTTCACGACGCCGGAAGTCTTCGCCGAGCTCAAGCTGCAGTTCGACGAGCGCGGCCGCGCGGCGCAGCAGACGGACGTCGTGCAGCTCGACGCCGACCTGCTCGGCCTGGAGAGCGAAGACGCCCGCCATGTCGCCAGTGTCCGCTTCCACGGCCTGATCCGCGAGGAAGCGAACGCCGCGCCCGCGCCGTTCGACGAGGTCTGGCATCTGACCAAGCCCGTCGACGGTTCCTCGGGCTGGGT
>DAIDAU010000040.1 GCA_027310465.1 Rhodocyclaceae bacterium | reverse complement strand
CGGCGTCGAATTCTTTCCCGCTTGAGCAATTGAAAGAAGCTTTCAGCTACCGCATTGTCGTGGCAGTTTCCTCGGCGGCTCATGCTGCACACCAGCCTGTTTATGGTCAGAAAGTCCTGCCACTCTTTGCTGGTGAATTGGCAGCCCTGGTCCGAATGCACAATGACCTGCTGCTTTGGTTTGCGTCTCCAAACCGCCATCAGCAAGGCCTTGATAACCAGCTCAGTGTCGATTCTAGAACCCATGGACCAGCCAACCACTTGCCTTGAGAACAAATCAATCACCACAGCCAAATACAACCAGCCCTCGTGGGTTCGAATGTAAGTGATATCCGTGACCCAGGCCTGATTGGGCTGGGGCAACGTAAAGTTCTGCTCAAGACGATTCGGTACTGCCTGTGCCACAGCGCCAGAACGCATGTAAGGCCTGCGGTTGTATCCATGCTGCGAAGCAAGCTTGGCTTGCTTCATCAGTTTGTACACGCGGTGTTTGCCGCACTTGGCACCAATGTCCCGAAGGTCATCGGCCACTTTGCGATAACCGTAAATGGAACCACTTTCCAACCAGCTTTGTTTTATCAAACCCAGAAATTTGGTGTCTTGTTTCTGACGCTTCGATTCAGGATTGGCCTGCCATGCGTAGTAGCCACTGCGGTTCACATTCATCACCTTGCACAGGGTTCTAACAGCGTGATTGGGCTCTTCCCTGGCGATAAATGCGTACCTTTCCACCTCGATCTGCTGTTCTACAACCGCAAGCTGCGGCGGCTAGTGGCGGTAGAGTTGAAGGTCGGCGACTTCAAGGCGGCCTACAAGGGACAGATGGAACTTTACCTTCGCTGGCTGGACAAGCACGAACGAGAGCCGGAGGAAGCCTCGCCGCTGGGGATCATCCTTTGCACCGGCAAGAAGCGCGAACAAATCGAATTGCTGGAGCTGGACAAGTCCGGCATCCACGTTGCCGAGTACCTGACCGCCTTGCCGCCGAGGGGAGTGCTGGCAGAGCGACTGCAACAGGCAACGCAGCGGGCGCAGTTGCAGATCGTGCAGCGCAAGACGGACAGCGAGTAGTCCCGTCCCAAGCAGTCGGGCGTCCCGGCGTGCCGCCGTCGCGCTGTCGTGCTGCGCATCGAGCCTCGCTGCGCGAGTCTCGCCCTATCGGGCTTCCATCGTTCCCTCGCTTTGCTCGGCTGACGCCTCCGGCCCGGCTCGCTGATCCGTGCCTGCGCGCTCCGCTTGCCGAAAAGCTGGTGTGCCTGGGTGGCGTGAGGGGGCGGTCTTGCTGTGTCCCTTCACCGTATCACGGCGTTCTCGCCGTGCAAGGGCTGCGCGCCGATGGCGCTTGCGTCCTGGTGGCCGTCTGCGACCCCTGACTGCTCCGCTGCGCCGTGACTGCGACGGTTCCGGGCAATTCCGCCTGTGCAACTGGAGATCGTCATGAACGACAAATCACACGTTTCCCTCGAACAGCACGTTTGCCTTGTTTGCGGCACGGCGTTCGATACCGGCGCCATTCTGCTGGACAAGCGCCTGCGCGCAAGCATGGAGCGCCATACGGCGACCGGCTGGGGCTTGTGCCCCGAGCATCAGAAGCTGTCTGACGATGGCTTTGTCGCACTGGTCGAATGCGATCCGCAGCGCAGCGGCCCGCAGGCCGGTGGCCGCATAAAGCCCGACCAGGCGTACCGGACGGGCCGGCTGGCCCATCTGCGTCGCACTGTATTTGCGCAGGTGTTCAACGTGCCGATCGCGGACGAGCAGGCTTGTGTCTTTGTCGAGCCTGGCGTGATCGAGCAATTGCAGTCGATGACGGCACCGGCGGCGAGCTGATCGCGCCGTGCTGCCTTCGGTGCGTCGTCCCTCGGGGCGGCGCACTTTTTTTTCCGCTGCGTCCGGTGCCCATGCCTTCGCGCCTGCGGCGCTGCGTGCTTCGCTTGCCTCCAGGGGAAAGCCCTGCGGGCTATCCCCGCCGCGCGATGCTTGGCGCCCCTGGAACACCGCCGAACCGGCTGCGCCGGATCGGCCAGACCACAACAGCCAGTAGCGCAATCGAATCTGCTTCGATACGCGGTGCACGAAATTGTGCGTCACGTATCGAAGTGCAGGGCGTCCCCGGCCAAGCAACATGGCCGGTCGCGCTGTCGTGCTGCGCATTGAGCCACCTGCGGCGTCTCACCCCATTCGGGCTTCCATCGTTCCCTCGCTCCGCTCGGCTGACGCCTCCGGCCCGGCTTCCATATCCGGGCCTGCGCGCTTCGCTTGCCGTGCGGTCGGCACACAGTGCCGGCCGTTGCCTGTCCAGCCGTCTTCCCTGACTTCATCACCTTGCTCGCGACTGTAGCCCGCGGCCGTGTGACGTCAAGGCGCGCAGGGCCGTGTCCTCGGCTGCGCCTGCGGGCCGCACCAACCCTGCGCTTGTCTCCTTGACGGCTCCCGTCCGCGCGCTCCTGACCGTCGCGGGCGATGAACTCAGGAAAGACGGTGGCAACGAGGCCAACCGGGTTCTTCGTGCCGACCGCACCGAACAGCCGAAAGGCTGGGCTCCGAATCTTGGAATCCGGTGTGCGGTGTGAACAGCAAACCCTTTTTTTGTCAGGAGAAAGACCATGCAACTCGCATCCCGTTTCGCTTCCCGTTCCCCATCGCTGCGCAGCGATTCCCCGCTGTCCGATGACCAAATCCGCCGCGTGGCCCCGTCCATCTTCGCGGACGCCCCGCATGAGAGCCGTTCCGAGCGGTACAGCTACATCCCCACCGCTGCCGTGCTGACCGAACTGCGAAAAGAAGGCTTTCAGCCGTTCATGGTGACACAGACCCGCGTGCGCGATGAAGGCAAGCGCGAGCACACCAAGCACATGATCCGACTGCGCCACGCCAGCCAGATCAACGGCGCGGAAGCCAACGAAATCGTGTTGCTCAATTCTCATGACGGGACGAGCAGCTATCAGATGCTGGCTGGAATGTTCCGCTTCGTCTGCAGCAACGGCCTTGTTTGTGGCGACACCGTGGCCGACGTGCGCGTGCCCCACAAAGGCGACGTGACCGGGCTCGTCATCGAAGGCGCTTTCGAGGTCTTGGACGGTTTCGACCGGGTGAAGGAATCCCGCGACCTGATGCGCGGCATCACGCTGGACGATGGCGAATCCGAAGTGTTCGCCCGCGCAGCACTGGCCCTCAAGTACGACGACCCGGACAAGCCCGCGCCCATCACCGAGTCGCAAATCCTGATGCCGCGCCGGTTCGATGACCGCAGCCCCGACCTTTGGAGCGTGTTCAACCGCACGCAGGAGAACTTGACCAAGGGCGGACTGTCCGGGCGTAGCGCCAACGGACGCCGCCAGCATACCCGCCCCGTGCAGGGCATTGATTCCGATGTGCGCCTGAACCGCGCCCTGTGGCTGCTGGCCGATGGCATGCGCCAGCTCAAAGCCTGACCCCTTCCCGAGAGTTTTCCCGCAGGAGGGGCGGTTTCCCCTCCATTCCTTGTTTCACTCGATTGGAGATACACCATGAACACCATCACCCAAACCGAAGCCCGCGCCGTTAATACCGCCGCCGCTGTTCCGCTGGAAGCCGCCGACCCGAGCAAGAACCTGATTCTGGTTCCGCTCTCGCGGCTGGTGTTGCGCCCCACGGGCCGCAACGTGCGCAAGACCCCGCGCATGTCCATTCCTGAACTGGCCGCAAGCATCCAGCGCGTGGGCCTGCTGCAAAACCTCATCGTGATCGCATCCGCCGATGGTGAGCATTACGAAGTCGTAGCCGGTGGCCGTCGCCTCGCAGCCCTCAAACTGCTAGCAAAGAAGCACCGCATCCCGAAGGAATGGGAGGTGCCTTGCCTGCTGGTGGCCGATGGCACGGCCCGCACCGCCAGCCTCACCGAGAACGTGCAGCGCGAAGCCATGCACCCGGCAGACCAGTTTGAGGCGTTCGCCGCGCTGGTGGCCGAAGGTCGGCCAATTGAGGACATTGCTGCCGATTTCAGCGTTACGCCGCTGGTGGTGCAGCGTCGCTTGAAGCTGGCGAACGTCTCGCCGCGCCTGATGGCCGACTATCGCGCCGATGCCGTCACGCTCGATCAGTTGATGGCGCTTGCCATCACGGACGACCACGCAGCGCAAGAAGGCGCGTTCTACGATGCGCCGACGTGGCAGCGCCAACCGTCCGCGCTGCGCGAACGTCTCACCGAGCGCGAAATCGACGCCTACCGGCATCCGCAGGTGCGCTTCGTCGGGCTGGACAGCTACGAGGCTGCAGGCGGTGGCGTGCGCCGCGACCTGTTCGCGGAAGGTGATGCGGGCGTGTATCTGACCGATGCTGCGCTACTGGAACGACTGACTCAGGACAAGCTGATGGGTATCGCCGCCGAGGTGCGCAGCGAAGGATGGGCATGGGTGGATGCCACGCCGGGCGTGACCCATGCCGACTTGCACGCCTTCCAGCGTGCTCCGAGAGAACGGCGCGAACCAACCAAGCGCGAGGCACAGCGCATCGAGAAGCTGCAAACCAAGATGCAAGAGGTGGGCGAGGCCCTCGATGCCGCGCTGGACGCGGAGGACGAAGAAAAGGCCGAGGCGCTACAAGAGGAAGGCGAAGCCTTGGGCGAACAATTACAGGCGCTGGAAGATGGCTTACAGGACTACAGCCCGAACGTAAAGACCGCAGCCGGGGCCGTCGTCGCTATCGACCGCAACGGCGAGGCCGTGATTCATCGGGGCCTGCTACGCGAGGCCGAGGCCAAGGCGTTGCGCACGCTGGAACGGTTGCGGCAGGGGTTCGGCAGCGAGGAAACCGAGAACTACGACGAAGGCGACATGGCAGACGAAGCGAAAGCCCCCGCCATGTCCGACCGGCTGGCTCAACGCTTGAGCGCCCATCGCACGGCGGCGCTGCAAATCGAAGTCGCCCGACACCCGCAGGTAGCGCTGGCCGCGCTGGTGCATGGCATGGTGCAGGCCGTCTTACAGGCAAGCCACTACGGGAACGACCTGCCGCTGGGCGTGCGTCTCACCGTGCAAGACCGGCTGGAAGGCATGGCCCCGGACTGGCCCGAATCGCCTGCCGCCGTGGCGCTGCGCGAGCTGCAACAGGCATCGGCTGGCAAGCTGCCCCACGACAGCGCCGAATTGTTCGCCGCGCTGCTTGCGATGGAGCAAGGCGAACTGGTCAAGCTGCTGGCCGTATGTGTGGCTTCCACGGTGGACGTGGTGACGCCTCGCGCCACACCGCACCAGCCCGGCGCGGAACTGGCGCAGGCCGTGGGCCACGACATGACCGCATGGTGGGTACCGACCGCCGAGGGGTATTTCCGGCATGTGCCGAAGGCCGCAATTCTCCAAGCCGTGGGCGAGTTCGCGCCAGAGCAGGTTTTCCGGCTGGCGAAGCTGAAGAAAGCCGACATTGCCAGTGAGGCCGAACGGCTGGCCGATGGCACGGGCTGGATGCCCGCCATCTTCAAGGCCGAAGGCCCGGCAGTGCAGGAAGCCGCGCAGGAGGATGGCCCGGAGCAGGACGCCTTGGAGGATGCCGAGGCCGTGGCGGATGAAACCGCCGAGGCGCTGGCCGCTTGAATCGCACCGAGAGCAAGCGCCCCAGCCTTGACCGGGGCGCTTCGCTTTGAAGGAGAGCCGCCCATGACCCACATGACCAACAGCCGCCCTCGCATGGCGGTTATCTATGCGCCCGGCACGGTGCGTGCCCGCCGTTGGCACGGCGAAGGCGACGTGCGCGGCTATCGTCCGCCCTCGGGTTGGACGGCTCGCGCCGACCTGACCGACATTCACCCCATCAGCGGCAAGCCATTGCCGCATGCCGTGTGGTGGATCATCGAGACAAAGCAATAGCGACAGCGGCCCCGGCAAAGCATGCCGGGGCCGTTTTCAAAGTCCGGGCGCGGCGAGTCATCACCGCGCCCGGCTTCAAGAGCCAACAGCAAAACCGCCCAATCTGGGGCGGCGTTGCACACCGCCAGTGTTTCTTCCTGATGGAGCCCCGCCGCAGTGGGTGGAGCGTGGGGCTACGCCCTGGCTTGCTGCGGCAGGTTGTGCAAATGCGCGCCGTCCTCAATGCTGGCGGTTCGTCACCACAACGTCACGACCAACGATTCGCGGACACCCCGCCCAGCCTCGCTATGGAGCTTCCACACCACGCCTCAAGCATGCCACCGCAGGATGCGGCGGGGTCGTTTGCTCTTTCCGTTGAGGTGGTCGACCTTGCCCGCATCAAGGGGCAAGCCGGTGAAGCAGTCCGGCGGGGATGCCGAGTCGGCCCTGTCTCCTTGCGGAACAGTAGCAGTCGACCCATGCGTCCTTGGCTTGTCGTGAATCCTGGCGGGGGCACGGCTGCGCCTTGGGCTTCATGGCCGCAATCATCCAGCGCAAACAATTTCCCCTGCGCGGTCACTGCGTTCGGCGCATTCCTCGCGGGACAAATTCTTTGCGCCTCCTGGTCCTCCACTGCGTTTCGGCCGCAAGCGGTGCGACCCGCCCATCCCCCGCCTGACGGATCACAACAAGGACGCGATGGGCGCGACCTTGGTTAAACCGCAAGGAGAAAACATCATGGCCACCATCGGCACCTTCACCGCAGACAAAGACGGCTTCACCGGCACGATCCGCACCCTGACGCTCAACGTCAAGGTCAAGCTCATCCCCAACGAGAAGGAAAGCGAGAACGCCCCCGACTTCCGCGTCCAGGCGGCTGGCGGCTACGACATCGGCGCGGCGTGGAAGAAAGTCAGCAAGGCCGAACGGCCCTACGTGTCCGTGACCCTCGACGATCCCACGTTCCCGGCGACGATCTATGCACGCCTGATCGAAGAAGAGGACGGCACGCACAACCTGATCTGGTCGCGCAGTAAGCCCCAAGCGGCCTGACGGCCGCTCAGCGCCCCGCCCATTGCGGCGGGGCAGCCGTGCCTCTCACGCTGCACGGCACACCTAAGACCTGGCCGCTGCGAGCTGGCTCTCGGTTTCAGTCATCAGCACCGAGGTGCTGCATTCAAGCGCGCTGGCGATCTTGAAGATGATCGCCAGCGTGGGCATGTGCTCGCCGCGCTCGACCTTTCCCATGTGGGAACGCTCGATGCCCGCCAGATTCGCCAGCAATTCTTGCGCGATCCCGCGTTCCGCCCGCAGCGCGCGCACCGCCGCGCCGAAGGCTTGCGCCAATTCGGCATCGAAGGTGGTGGCACCGGTCGGCCGACCGGGTTGAATGGATCGCTTCTGCATAGACAGAAGCGTCCAATTTAGAGAGAATTAAAACCACGTTATCTTTAACTCATTGGCTGGATTTCGTCCGCTTCCGTGCTTTTACGGAGAATCGTATCGGCGGATTTCGACAGAACCGGGGAACCGTATCCGTGCCTTGCCTGACATCCACAATTCCGCTTTCGCGCTTCTGTGCCTGTACGGATTCGATGGTTTGCGCTTCCGTGCTTTTGCAGGAAAGTGTAAATCCGGTTCGGCGACTCTGCATTTTGGCGGAAAGGCGCATCCGTGCGACCTCAGATTCGCGGGGTTCCCGACCATGACCCAACCACTCACCACTGCCGAGCAGCGCGCACAACTGCTCGCCAACGGTGCGGCACGCGCCGCTGGCCAGGACATCAACCCGCTGCCCGTGGTACGGCTGTTCACGCCGGATGCGCATGTAATCTGGTTATTGGCTGCGCTCGACCCGGCCGACGACGATACAGCCTGGGGTCTCATTGATCTGGGCATCGGCATGCCGGAATTGGGGACGGTCAAGCTGTCCGACCTTGCGGCTATCGTCGGGCCGCTTCAGAAACCCGTTATGCGTGACCTGTATTTCCGCGCATCGCAGCCGTTGTCGGAGTATGTCCGGCTGGCGCAGCGCGATGGCTCGATCCCCGACTGATCGAACCGCATAGCCCCGCTGCGGCGGGCCATCCAGTCACGGGTCGTTGCGGCGCATTGTGTCTTTCTCTGTCTGACTCAAGACGGTTGAGGTCTGAATCGAAGCTCTTGCACCAATACGATGCGCCCTGACCGAAATGGGCACGATGCACGGCAAGGCTTGCGGCAGGGTATCAGGTGATGCGCCCCATTTCCGGGCTGCGCAGCCGTCGCATTCGGACAATCCTTGTAAGGCTTCGGAGCCAATCAGTCTTGACACTGCTCGTTACAGCTTGAGTCTATCCCTTTGCTGGCAGCGCGTTGAGGTTTTGATGACGTAGCGCTCGCGTGCCGACGACCGTGGCGACGATCTCTGTCGAACAGGAGGTTGCCTCATGGCCGATCGAAGCGCCGAATCTTGGTATCCCACTGCCGCGTATCTTTACGTGCTGCATCTTGATGACCTTGCACTGGCCTGGGAGTATTTGCGCCGTCATCCCGACTACCGCCACGATTGGTTGCGCCGCCGTCGCCAGCCAGATGCCGCCAACCATTGGGGACTGCGCATGCTGGAAGACCCGGCTTTGGATGCGCGCGACGCGCATCCGGCGTGGTTTCCTGGGCATCCGTGCACGGCGCAGCTTCATCCAGACATTGACCCGCCACCGGACGCCACAGTGTTCGAGTTCTGGCGCATTCCCGGCCGAAAGCACCTGGTTCATGATGGCCGACGCCTGATGCTCGCAACGCAGTGGCCCGGCTGCTGCATGCGCCTGACGTTGGCACCAAGCCTGGAGGATGGCATGGCCTACGTCTATGCCATCCGGTCGTGCGACATGCCCTGCGCACGCCATTGCATGCTGCGGGCCGAACTGGACAAGCTGGCCGTTTCCTCCGAAGGCACGCCGGTCGCCGTGGTTCGGTCCCGGCCTGCGCCGACTGCGCTGCAGGAGCTGCATACCTTGCAGGCACTCGACGGCACCCTGGCGGGAGCGTCCTTGCGCGAAGTTGCCGAAGGAGTTTTCGGAACCGACGCGGTGGTCAAAGGCTGGTATGCCGATGGTGGCCTCCGCTCCCGCGTGCGCCGCCTGGTGCGACGTGGCCTGACACTGATGCGCGGCGGCTATCGCCGCCTGGCTCAACTCCAATAGCGTGGGGAGGGTCGTTTTGCCTTCCCTGCAAAACGACCCTCAACGGGACGCATCGCTTTCTTGAGACTGTCTCCATCTGGCCGCACGGTGCGGCCGGGCTTTCCTGACCGATGGAGGCTTACCCGATGCGACCCGCTCCCTTGCGGCCTGCTGCCGCACACGCTACCCAGCAGCAACCCGCTGCCGCAGCACAACCCCAACGCTATCTGACCAACGACGAGGCCGCCGAATACCTGCGCTTGTCGCCGCGCACGCTGGAAAAACAACGCGTGATCGGTGGCGGACCGAAGTTCCGCAAGTTCGGCCGCCGCGTCATGTACGCGGTGGCCGACCTCGACGCCTGGGCCGACCAGCGCAGCTTCGAGGCCACTTCCGATCCCGAATACGCCGAGCACCACTCGGCCGACAGCCGTGCGCGCTGATCGGCGCTTCGCCGGTGGCCATCGCCATGCCCAGCCCATCGCTGCCATCTCGATCATCGGGGCAGCGACCGACGCAGGAGCGGGAACAGCTCGACCTGTTCCGCGCACTGCCGGGCGACATGGCGCCGCGCGACAGCCAGGACTTGATGGCCTTTCCGTTCTTCTCGCTGGCGAAGTCGAAGCGCGTCCAGCCGATCGACTTCCGCGCAGGCGGTGTGACGATCCGCGTGGAAGGGACACAGGAGCATGGCATCGCCACGATCTGGGATGCCGACATCCTGATTTGGGCGGCCAGCCAGATCGTGGAAGCGCGCGATGCGGGCATTCGCCCGTCGCGCCTCATGCGTGCCACGCCCTACGAGATCCTGCGCTTCATCGGGCGCGGTACGTCGCTGCGCGACTACCAGCGCCTCAAAGCGGCCTTGGATCGCTTGCAATCGACCACGGTGGCCACTTCCATCCGCGAGACGACCGGGCGGCGCCTGCATCGCTTCTCATGGATCAACGAATGGAAGGAACTGGCGGACGCTCGCGGCACGCCGCTGGGCATCGAGTTGATCCTGCCGGACTGGTTCTTTGCGGGCGTGTTGGACGCAGCGCTGGTGCTGACCATCGACCCGGCGTATTTCAAGCTGACGGGTGGCATCGAACGCTGGTTGTACCGGCTGGTGCGCAAACACGGTGGCAGGCAGCCGGGCGGCTGGCAGTTCGACTTCAAGCACCTGCACCGCAAGTCGGGCAGCACGGCGAAACCCTACGACTTCGCCTGCGACCTGCGCGCGCTGGTGGCGCGGCAGTCGATGCCGGGTTACGTCCTGGGCATCGAGCGGATGCTGGACGACGGGGCCGAACTGCTGACCTTCCGGCCCGTGCTGCGGACGGCACGGGGATAACTCAGGGACAAACTGTGAATGGCCTCGTGCTATCAGGCGTGGCGGGTATCGTGCTATCGGGCGTGTCCCTAACGTGCTATCAGGCGTGCGAAACAGCCGAAAACCCAATAACGGCGCGGGTTCCAGGCCCCTCTAACTTCCCTAACTTAAATTCTTTAACTAGTAAAAACAGCGCGCCGTTTCGGTGGAAAACTGCCAAACGCCACGACGCGCAGCGTTTCGGACGGCAAAGAAAACCCGGTCTTCCAGCAAGGAGGACCGCGCCATGATCATCGCTTTGCTGAATCAGAAAGGCGGCGTGGGCAAGACCACGCTTGCCACGCACATCGCCGGCGAGCTGGCAATGCGCGGCCAGCAAGTCGTACTGCTGGATGCTGACCCGCAAGGCTCGGCGCTGGACTGGACCCAGCGGCGCGCCCAACAGGGCTTGCCACGCTTGTTCAGCGCCGTCGGCCTCGCACGCGAGACGCTGCACCAGGAAGCGCCCGAGCTGGCACGCAGGGCCGATCACGTCGTCATAGACGGCCCGCCGCGTATCGCTGCCCTGGCGCGCTCCGCGTTGTTGGCGGCCGAGCGCGTGCTGATCCCGGTGCAGCCCAGTCCCTACGATTTGTGGGCATCTGCCGAGATGGTGGCGTTGATCCGCGAGGCGCAGGTGTTCCGGCCAGCGCTGCGCGCGGCCTTCGCCATCAATCGGCGCGTCAGCACGACCATCATTGGCCGCGAGGCACGCCAGGCGCTGGCCGACCAGCCGCTGCCCGCGCTGCGTTCGGAAGTGCATCAGCGCATCGTTTTCGCCGACAGCGTGACCGCTGGCCGGCTCGCCCGCGAGACGGCACCTGACAGCGCCGCCGCGCGCGAGATCGCCGCGCTGGTCGATGAACTGCTGCGGTGGCCGACATGACCGCAGAGCGATCTACGCGTGGCAAGCGCGTCGGCATCGGAGCGCGGCCACCAGCGAACCCGCACGCAGAGGCGTGGGTTCGCCAGGGCGAAGCCAACGACATCCAGAAAGGCGACCTCTACACCGCGCGCCTGACCCTCGACATCACGCCCGCGATGCGTGCGCGTATCAAGGTGTCGGCCTTCACGCAAGGCGTGACGGCGGCCGAGCTGTTGCGCGCCTTGCTGGAACGCGAATTCCCGGACGACTCCATGGAGAGAGCACCATGAACGCTCACGCCTTGCCAGGCACGGCTGCACCACCGACCTCACTCGCGGGACTCGTCGGCCGAGCCGGCGCCGCACGACTTACCCGCGTTTCGCTGGCCTACATCGACCAGCGCATCGACATCTATCTGCGCTTTGGTGAACCGGCACGCACCATCCGGCTCGACCGCTGGCGGCGTGTTGCGGTGTTCTTGCCGGGCGCGATGTTCTGCCGCATCCGCTGGCAAGCCAACGACTATGGCACCGTGCGATGGCAGCTCATGGTGATGCAGCCTTGCACGCCGCTGGACGCAGCGCAGCGCATCCCCGGCATACTGCCCGGTGCGCAGCTATTGCTTCACGCCGAAGGCGAGCCAGCCGTGCGCGCTGTGCTGGGACAGATCGACGCCATCGAGGCGCTGGGCATCGCGCCGACCACCGTGTCGCCAGCGTACTGGCGCACGCTCGCCAACCGGCTCGCTGCTCGGCTGCCACTGCCGGAATACACCGCCGAGCGGCACGCTGCCTGGCTGGCTGGGAGGGCATTGCCATGACGACGCTTTCCACATCCGGCGCCGCACCACGTCCTCGCTCGCGCGGACGTGCTCGCATCGTCGTAGCGACGTTGACTGCCTTCGGCTTCGCTGCGTTGGCCTGGGCGTCTTTCGTGTCGCCACTGCCGCGCCTGACCTACAACCCGTCCGACAGCGTAGCGGTCGGCTGGTATCGCGTCGATCCGCTCGACCGCCGCGCGTTCCATTACTCAAGCGCGTGGGCGCGATTGCACCGCAGGAAGTGTGCATCGCTGGCGGCATCGTCCGTATCGACGGCGTGCCTTCGGCCGCCTTGCTGCGAGCCGACCGGCAGGGCCGTCCGTTGCCATCGTGGCAGCAGTGCCGCCGTCTTGAATCCGGTGAGCTGTTCCTGTTGAGTGTGACGAATCCGGCGTCGTTCGACAGCCGGTATTTCGGCCCGGTCAACGCATCCACCGTGATCGGTGTCGCGCATCCGGTCTGGCTGGAGACACGCCGATGATGGTCGCCGATTCACTGCACGTGATCGTGCATCTCATCGTGCCATCCGGCTTGTTCCTACTCTGGCCGTCGCCGTGTCGTTGCGCGTGCAGTGCGAGCGTCGATACTGCGTATCGTATGCCGCACGCCGCGCAACAGCCGACGTTGCTTTCCCACGTGCAGGCATCTTGCCTTGAACGCGCCCGGCCGATGGCCGTGGCCGCGTTCTCCGGAGGGCTGGCTGCGAGCAGCACAGCGCCGCCGGGCCGCCGACGCCTGGAGCGGAAGCGACAAGCAGAGGCGGAAGGCAAGATAAAAGGTCGCGGCACTCGGCCGCTTGAAAACCCTGTCTGCACGTGGGGGTGGCGCGGCACGCATCAGGAGGCGGCAGCGTGCCGCGAGAGTGCGCAATGCCGCATCGGCATTGGTGAAGGCGCGTGCTTCGCCCGCCCGGCTGCGCTGGTCTTGGATGGAGGCGCAGCATGAGCAATAAGAACGATGACCGCTTCCGCGTCCGCCCCGGCACACCGAAACAGCGCGGCGACGCCTTCATCAACAAGGTGCTGCGCCAGACCAACAAGGCCGGCGTCAAGCTCGGCAAGATGGTCGGCAAAGTCGGCCACCGGCCCAGCTCCCGGCTGGGGCGTGGTCACGTCGCGGCCCGCTTCGCCGGGGCCTCGCTCACGCCCAATGCCCGGCGCGTGACGATCAAGGCACGGCTGGTCAATTTGGCCAAGGCCGGACCGCGTTCAACTACCGCACACCTGCGCTACATCGAGCGCGAGGGCGTGGATCGCCAGGGTGGTCCGGGCCACGCCTACGGTCCAACAACCGATGCGGCGGATACCGCTGCTTTCGAGGAACGCGGGCGGGAGGATAGGCACCAGTTCCGTTTCATCGTCTCGCCGGAGGACGCTGAACAGCTCGACGACCTGCGTACCTACACCCGGCACCTGATGGCGCGCATGGAGGCCGACCTGGGCACGCGACTGGACTGGGTGGCGGTGGATCACTGGAACACTGATAACCCGCACACACACGTCGTCCTGCGCGGCAAGGACGACACCGGCAAAGACCTCATCATTTCCCGCGACTACATCGCCGAGGGGATGCGTCACCGAGCATTGGAACTGGCGACCGAATGGCTGGGGCCGCGTACCGAACTAGAGATCCAGCGCACCATGCAGCGCGAAGTCGATCAGGAACGGTGGACGGGCCTGGATCGCACCTTGCAACGCGAAGCCGTGGACGGCTTGGTGCGACCGGAGACACTGGCCGAACCCCGGCTGCAACGTCAGCGGCAAATGCTCATCGGCCGCCTGCAACGCTTGCAGCGCATGGGCTTGGCGACCGAGCAGCAGCCCGGCACCTGGGCCATCCATACCGACGCTGAATCCACGCTGCGGGCAATGGGCGAGCGCGGTGACATCATCCGGACGATGCAGCGGGCCATGAGTGGCCGGCATCATGAGCTGGCCGTGTTCCAACCCGGCAAGGATGGCCGCGTCATCGTGGGCCGTGTCGTCGGCAAAGGATTGGCCGACGAGCTGTACGACAAGGGCTATCTGATCGTCGATGGTACGGACGGCAAGGCGTATTACGTCGCGCTGCCGCTGCGGTCCGAACTGGAACAGTTTCCGACCGGCGCCCTGGTGGAGGTGAAGAGTTCGGCCGATGCGCGCGCGGCCGACCGGAACATCGCCAGGCTAGCCGTCGATGGCGTGTACCGCGCCGATCATCATTTGGTCGTTGCGCAAGGACAGGCTACGCCTAACCGCGATCCACGCGAGGTGGTGGCCGCCCACGTGCGAAGGCTCGAAGCCCTGCGCCGCGCCGGCATCGTAGAGCGCGAGGCCGAAGGCGTCTGGCGTGTGCCCAGCGACCTGGCCGAGCGAGGACGCCAGTACGACGCGCAGCGCCTCGGCGGTGGCGTGGCCGTAGAACTGAAATCGCACCTGCCCATCGAGCGGCAGGCCCGCGTGATCGGTGCCACCTGGCTCGACCAGCAATTGATCGGCGGCGGCAAGGGGCTGGGCGATGTGGGATTCGGTGGCAAGGCCAAGGAGGTGCTACAGCAACGCGCCGACTTCCTCATTGAACAAGGACTAGCCGAACGACATGGGCAACGCGTGGTCCTGGCGCGCAACCTGCTGGAGACACTGCGTAACCGGGAATTGGCGCAGGCCGCGAAGGACATAGCAGCGGAAACCGGCCTGGTTCATCGGCCGGTCGCGGACGGACAACGCGTGGCCGGCATCTATCGGCGCAGCGTCATGCTCGCCAGCGGGCGCTATGCGATGCTTGATGACAATATGGGGTTCTCGCTTGTGCCGTGGAAGGAGGTGATCGAGCCTCGGCTTGGGCTGCAGCTTGCCGGGACAGTACGAGGTGGTGGAATATCCTGGGAGATTGGAAAACGTCAGGTAATATCTATGTAAGGAGTGGTGGGCATTGACATCACGCACGTCAATGCCCACGTGGTGTAAGGGGTAACGTCGTTAGACGCAGAGGACACAGACCAAGTTTGAGCCCTCCAACGGCTGGAAGTGAAGCGGTCAAAGTCGGAGAAGTCCCTTGGGCGCTGCTTGTCGATTCAGTCCGACTGTGGCACTAATCCAAAGCCGCCCCCTTATAAGCGGGGACGGCTTTTTTGTTGTAGTAAACAGCCGATGGCTTGCCAAATAGCGACACGGCTAAACCCTTGACGTTGCCAGTGGAAACACAAAAATCTTGGAATTCCAATGAAATTACTGATCGTCGAAGACAATCTTCGCCTGGTCGCCAACCTGTTCGATTACTTCGAGGCGCGCGGGCATACGCTTGACGCGGCCCCGGATGGGGTGACGGGCCTCAAGCTGGCCACCGACAACACCTACGATGCCATCGTCCTGGATTGGATGCTACCACGCATGGACGGAGGACAGTTGTTGCAGTCCCTGCGCAAACGGGTTCGCAAAGATGTGCCCGTGGTGATGCTAACGGCTCGCGAACGCACCAATGATAAGGTCGAGGCGCTCCGCGCTGGCGCAGACGACTATTTGACCAAGCCTTTCGAGCTGGCTGAGCTTGAGGCCCGTTTGGAAGCGCAAATACGTCGAGCGCGCGGCCAAGTCGCAGCACCTCGCATGCAGGTTGCCGACCTTGAGTACAACCCTGAGACCGCAGAAGTGACCCGTAACGGTCAGCCGATCATTCTGCAACCAGCTTGTCGTCGACTTTTGGAAGAACTGATGCGTGCATCGCCCTCGTTGGTGACGCGCGAGCGGCTGGAGGAAGTGCTCTGGGGCAATGAACCTCCCGACCGCGATTTGCTGCGCTCGCAGATGCACGTGCTACGACGTGCCATCGACGGACCGTTTACCCTCAAATTGCTGCATACGGTTCCTCGAACCGGATACCGTTTGGCAGATCAGGGGAGGGGCGACGATGAGGTCGAGTAGCCTGCGCCTGCGTCTGACGATTGGGCTACTGCTGTACGCCATGGTGCTAAGTGTCACGTTATTCGTCGCAGGCATAGTTTTGAGCGAACATCACGAACGTTTGGTTTGGAACGACCTTTTAACCGATGTTCTTGTGCGCGATCTGCAAGTTGCGGACGTGCCGATTGCGAACACACTTACCTCTGGCGTGCGGCTCATCGATCTGGACTCACCGGCCGCCGCCGATTCACCTGTCGATATTCGCCATCTGGCCCCTGGGCTGTATGCCTATTTGGAACACGACGGCAGGCGGTATGCGGCGCTGGTCAGGAATGTGAACGGACATCGTATGGCGGCACTCGTCGATACGACCGCGCGACAGATCGAGGAAGAGCGCTGGGCTAGGCTCTTGACCTTGGTCATCGCCGTAGGGCTTGCCGTACTTTTGGTGGCGACCTGGTGGCTGGCCGGCCGCTTGATGCGGCCCGTGTCCCGTCTGGTTGATCGGGTCAATGCACTGGACCCGTCCCGCCGCGAGTCTCGGGTGGCAACGGGTTTTTCCCAACGCGAGATTCGCGCGCTCGAAAGCGCGGTGAACGAATTTTTGCAGAGGCTGGACGGCTTCGTACTACGTGAGCGCGAGTTCATCGACACGGCCAGCCACGAATTGCGGACACCAATTACGGTGATTTCGGGCGCCGCAGAGGTATTGGAGCACGAAACACTCAGCGACGAGAGTCATCGCGCACTCCGCCGCATTCGCGATACCGCCGGCGACATGGAGGAAATGTTGCGTGTACTCCTGCAACTGGCGAAAGAACCGTCGGAATCAACCGCTGTCGTTCCCTTGACGATGGAATCTTGGTTGCCGGAACTGATTGACGACTATCGACCGCTATTGCATGGCAAACCTCTGGTACTCGACTTAGGTCCCATCGACAAGTGCTCTGTGCGCGTCGTCCCTGCAGTGGCGGCGATGATTTTCGGCAATCTGTTGCGCAATGCTATCGAGCACACATCGGCCGGCCGTATCCGAATCATCCTGAGCGGCGGCATCTTCTCTATCGAAAGCCACGGCGAGCCTTTGGATGCTGCGGCCATCGCGCGTCTGTACCGGGCGATGGCGATGGCGGAGACGGGTCGCGCGAGCGGTGCAGGGATCGGATTGTACCTGGTGCGGCGGCTGAGCGATCGGCTTGGCTGGCCACTTTCCTACGAACAAGACGAGACCGGTGAATTGCGCGTCCAGGTGGATTTGCGGGCGAGCCTTTTGCGCGCATAAATGTTGCCGACAATTCGCCGACATACAGGTTGATATCCTAATGGCCATTCTTCTTCGTGATTTTCCAGAATGGCATTTCCGATATTTCGTGGACTACGCGTGCTGGGGTGGTCCTTCGCTGCAATCTTGCTCGCCAGTTGTGCGAGTTATACGTCGCGTCCGCTTGATCCCTCTGCCGAACAGGCGGCGTACACAGCACGATCGCTAACGGAACCCGGTTTACAGGAGTTCCTGCATGCCCATACGTCCGCGAGCAATCATTGGAATCTGGATCGCCTCATCTGGGCGGGGCTCTACTACCACCCCGACGTGGCGATTGCTCGCGCCAAATGGCAGGCTGCCCGTGCTGCAGCGATCACCGCCGGCGCACACCCGAATCCAATCCTCGGTACTACGGCCGAGTACAACGTCAATGCCGATCACGGAACGTCACCCTGGACGCGCGGGTTCAGCCTGAGCATTCCAATCGAGACAGCCAGCAAGCGCCGTCATCGGGTTGCGCAAGCAATCGCATTGGCAGAGGCGGCGCATCAGAATCTCGCGGATACGGCGTGGCGGGTACGCCGCCAGATTCGATCCGGTCTGCTCGGGACGCTCACGGCCGAGCCCGATCTGCGCCGGCAATTGGCGCTTGAAACCGAACGTGTCCGCCTGGTGCAACGCCGAGTCGATCTCGGCTTGGCGGCACAGCCGGACCTTGTGACGGCGCGGCTTGCCATGCAGCAAGTTGCCGTCACTGTGGATGAGGCCCACAAGCAGCAGGTCGAACAGCGCGCCGCACTCGCGTCGGCCATTGGCTTGCCGGTGGCGGCATTGGATGGAGTCTCTTTGGCGCCGGAGGAGTTGCTGCATGTTCCCGAGTTAGGCACCTTGCCTCAAGTGGCACAGCAACGCGAGGCGCTACTTCGGCGCCCTGATGTCCTGGCCGCTCTCGCCGAGTATGAAGCGAGCGATGCAGCACTACGCTTGGAGATTGCCAAGCAGTACCCCGACATGAGCATTGATCCCGGATTGCTGTGGGACGCCGGACAATTGAAATGGACACTCGGCCTATCTGCCGTGCTTCCATTGCTTAACCAAAACAAGGGGCCGATAGCGGAGGCGACTGCGCAGCGAGAACAGGCTGCCGCCCTGTTGTTGGGCGCCCAGGCTCGTGCGTTCGGTGAAGCCGAACAAGCATCGGCGGGCTATCGCGCCTCAATCGACAAGCTGCATCACGCCGATGCGCTGGTCTTGAATCAACAGCGCAAAGTCCAATCGGCCCAGCGGCAACAAGCTGTCGGCGCAATTGAACGCTCCATCACGTTGGGGGCGCAGGTCGAGTTGGCTGCGGCGCAGGTCATTCGGCAAGACGCACTGATCCAGGCACGGCAGGCTCTCGGTGCTCTCGAAGATGCCCTGCGACAACCGCTTGATGGTACGTCGTTCGCACCGCTTCCGGCCCTCGACTCATCGCCGCGTTTACGGGATACATCGCAATGAAGAATAGATTTTGGGCTAGTGGCGTCGCCATCGTATTGGTGACGATAGTTGTCGGTGCCGTTCTATTTGGTACACGGGGGTTTCTCGCTCGGACCGATGCGGATGACGCCGCCAAGAAACCTGCCGAAGCTGCGTCGCGCACCACTCGAATCGACGGCTCGCCCGCCATCACGCTCGATGCGTCCAGGCAAAAGAGCGCTGGTCTCGAAGTGCGTCAACAAACCGTCGTCGCACGTCGCAACGAGTTGCAAGCGCTCGGCACGGTGCTGTCGCTCCGCGAATTGACGGCGCTGCGCACCGATCTCGTCACCGCTAAAACCCAGGCCGACGCTGCCGATGCCGCTGCGGCAGCGTCCGGTGCCGACTATCGCCGTCTGCGCACGTTGCGCGACCAGGAAAACGACGTATCCGACAAGACGCTGCAAGCAGCTGAGGCCACCTGGCGTGCCGACCAGGCCAAGGCGAGCGCCGCTCAGGCCGCTGCGAATGCCACGAAGCAGACGGCAATACAGCAGTGGGGAACGGAACTCGTGCGTGCGGCGACAGCAAACGCGCCGATGTATGTGCGCCTCTCGGCGCAGCAGAATGTATTGGTTCAAGTGGCATTGCCCGTCGATGCCGCAATCGGCACAGCGCCAGCAACGGTTCGCATCCGAACGCCGCGGGATACTTCGGTATCGGCCCAGTACGTCGGCGCAGCGGCACGGACCGATCCGCGCCTGCAAGGGGCGAGTTACTTCTACGCTGCGGCGCCTGATGGGCTACTGCCCGGTGCCAGCCTGACCGTATTTCTGCCAATTGGAGCCGAGACGCAAGGTGCCGTGATTCCGGCGTCGGCCATCGTTTGGTGGCAGGGCCGCGCGTGGGTGTACACGCAGCACGATGGCACGCATTTCGTGCGGCGCGAACTACCGGCCGATCAAAGTACCGGCGACGGCTGGTTCGTGCCGCAAGGGTTCGCAAACAGCGAGTCGATCGTTGTGACCGGAGCGCAATTGCTGTTCTCCGAAGAGCTGAAAGCGCAAACCTCATCCGGCGAGGACACGGAATGAGCGTGTCGAGCCATAACGGTACCCTCGCAGCCATCGTCGGCTTCTCGTTGCGTTTTCGCGGTGTGGTCATCGCGCTCGCCTGTCTGCTGGGTGTCTACGGCGTGTTCGCCCTTGTCGACAGCGAATACGACGTGTTCCCCGAATTCGCGCCGCCGCAGGTGTCGATCCAAACCGAAGCGCCCGGACTCGCGCCCGAGCAGGTTGAAGTGCTGGTGACCCAGCCGATCGAGAACGCGATCAACGGTCTGCCCGGACTGGATTCCCTGCGCTCGAAGTCGATCCAGGGGCTTTCCGTTATCACAGCCACGTTCGATCCGAGCAGCGACATCTATCGAGACCGCCAGAATCTCGCCGAACGAATGAGCGCGATCACCTCACAATTGCCGCAAGGCATCCCAGCCCCGACTCTGTCGCCGCTGACCTCATCAACCAGCATGGTGCTTGCGATTGGCCTTACATCGAAGACTAGGTCACTGATGGAGTTGCGCACGCTGGCCGACTGGACTCTCAAGCCTGCGCTGCTCGCCGTGCCTGGTGTCGCCAAAATCTCGGTCTTCGGAGGGGAGGTGCGCGAACTTCAGGTACAGGTGCGCCCGGACGCACTGCTTCGCTACGATATTTCGCTCGACGACGTGTTGGCCGCGGCGCGCAATGCCACCGGCGTGCGTGGCGCAGGGTTTATCGACACCGCCAATCAGCGTCTCACGTTGCAGACCGAAGGCCAGTCGCTCACCGCGCGGGAACTGGCCGGCACGGTACTTCGACACGTCCCCGGTGGAAACGTCACCTTGGGCGATGTCGCACAAGTGATCGACGCGCCGGAGCCACCGATCGGCGCCGCGACAATCGACGGTCAGCCCGGCGTGCAGTTGGTTGTCTCCGAGCAATATCACGCCAACACTCTGGCAGTCACGCGGCGCGTCGAAGACGCGGTGGCCGCTTTGGCGCCTGGCTTGAGAGCGCAAAACGTCGTCCTGCGAACGGACTTGTTCCGTCCGGCGAACTTCATCACTACCGCCACGAACAACGTGCGCAACTCGCTGATGATCGGCGGTGTACTGGTTGTGATCGTACTGTTCGCGTTCTTGTTCAATTTACGCACCGCAGGGATCTCACTCGTCGCCATCCCGCTGTCGCTGCTGGCTGCCGTTGCCGTGTTGCGGGCTATCGGCATGAGCCTCAACACAATGACTCTGGGTGGCCTCGCGATCGCGGTTGGCCTGCTCGTCGATGACGCGGTGATCGTGGTCGAGAATATCTATCGGCGTCTACGCGAGAATCGGCACGCGTCAACACCGAGATCTTCTTTTGCCGTTGTGCTCGATGCCGCCCTCGAAGTACGAAGCGCGGTCGTTTACGCGACGCTGGCAATCGCGCTCGTGTTCGTTCCTGTGCTGACCATGTCTGGCCTATCCGGGCGTCTGTTCGCTCCGCTGGGCGTCGCGTATCTGCTCGCCACGCTGGCGTCCTTAATCGTCGCGATCACGGTGACGCCGGCCTTGTGTCATCTTCTGCTCAGCGCGCATCCGCTGCCCGAGCACGAAGCGCCACTCGTGCGTGCCAGCAAGCACCGTTACGCGGCAGCCTTGCGCTGGGTTGAGCGGCATTCGCGCGGAGTACTCGTCGCGTTGATAACGTTGTTGCTCTCAGCCCTGATCGCATTGCCATTCCTCGGAGGCGGCTTCCTGCCAGAACTGCGCGAAGGCCATTTCATCGTGCATGCCTCAGTCGCCCCCGGCACTTCTCTGGACGAATCCGTGCGGCTGGGCACGCGGATGAGCCAGGCGCTGCAACAACTGCCGTTCGTTCGCGCCGTCGCGCAACGAGCAGGACGCGCGGAGGCTGCGGACGATACCTGGGGGACGCACTACAGCGAAATCGATATCGACCTCAAGCCGCTCTCAGGCGAAGCGGCTGCAACTGCCGCCGATGAAATACGCAAGGTACTCGCGACGTTTCCCGGCGTGCATTCCTCGGTCAAGACCTTTCTAACCGAGCGCGTGGAAGAGACGCTGTCTGGCTTCACCGCGGCAGTGGCAGTGAACGTATATGGCAACGACTTGGATACGCTTGACACTCAGGCAGCCGACATTGCAAGCATGCTTTCCGGAATCCCGGGCGCCGTCGATGTTCAGGTGCAATCACCACCCGGTACGCCGCAACTTGCAATCCGCTTACGGCCAGCGGCACTCAAGCGGTGGGGCCTGACGGCGGTGCCGGTACTTGAAGCGATTCGGACGACCTACCAAGGAGAACGGGTCGGCCAAGTATTCGACGGCAATCGCGTGTTCAACGTAGCAGTCATACTCGATAGCACCCAACGTCGCAGTGTGGCCCAGGTGGGCTCGTTGTCGATTCGCACTCCGAGCGGCACATTCGTGCCACTGCGTGAAGTGGCCGATGTCTATGAAACCGCTGGGCGCTACGTGGTATTGCACAGCGGCGCTCGGCGAGTGCAGACCATCACGGCCAATGTCGTTGGCACCGACGTGGCGAGTTTCGTGTCTATAGCTCGGCAAAACGTGGCGAAGCTCACGCTGCCCCCTGGATCCTACGTGGAGTTCGGTGGAACGGCCGAGGCGCAGGCACGATCCAGTCGCGATCTGCTGCTGCATTCCGCGTTTGCCGGCATCGCGATCGTACTGCTGCTGTCGATGGTGTTGGCGGGAGGGCGAACCCTCGCCCTGGTGCTGGTCAACTTGCCGTTCGCGCTAGTTGGCGGCGTGCTCGCCGTGTTTGCCACCGGCGGTGGCTTGTCTATCGGCGCGCTGGTGGGCTTCGTCACCTTGTTTGGCATCACGTTGCGCAATTCGATCATGCTGTTGTCTCACTACGATCATCTGGTCCGCGTGGAAGGCTTGCCGTGGAACACGGACACCGCAGAACGCGGAGCACAGGAACGCCTGTCGCCGATCCTGATGACTGCGCTCGTCACAGCGCTGGGACTGCTGCCACTCGCCCTGGGCAGCGGCGAACCGGGGCGGGAAATCGAAGGACCGATGGCCTTGGTGATCCTGGGTGGTCTCTTCACGAGTACAGCCCTCAATCTCCTTGTTTTGCCAATGCTGGCGCTGCGCTTCGGGCGGTTTGAATCGACCCGCGAACAACAACCTGTCTTGACGAGTTGACATGAGCACGACCGAAATCGATCAAAGACGATTGCGCATAGCTTTCTTTGCCAATCTTGCAATGTTCGCGATCGGCCTCGTCGGCTGGATCGCTGCCGATTCGACCAGCTTGCTCGCCGACGCGTTCGACATGCTGGCCGACTCGTCGGCTTACGTGCTTGCCTATCTCGCCATTGGCAGATCGAAACGGTGGCAAAAGAGCGCAGCGTACTGGAGTGCGG
>DAIDAU010000037.1 GCA_027310465.1 Rhodocyclaceae bacterium | reverse complement strand
CTCGACAACTTCCGCCGCGAAGTGGGCGGCAAGGGTCTGCCCTCCTACCCGCATCCCTGGCTGATGCCCGACTTCTGGCAGTTCCCGACCGTCTCGATGGGCCTCGGCCCGATCCAGGCGATCTACCAGGCGCGCTACATGAAGTACCTCCACGATCGGGGACTGGCGAACACCGAAGGCCGCAAGGTCTGGATGTACACCGGCGACGGCGAGATGGACGAGCCCGAATCGATGGGCGCCATCGGCATGGCCGGCCGCGAGAAGCTCGACAACCTGATCATGGTCGTCAACTGCAACCTGCAGCGCCTCGACGGCCCGGTGCGCGGCAACGGCAAGATCATCCAGGAGCTCGAATCCGACTTCCGCGGCGCCGGCTGGAACGTCATCAAGGTCGTTTGGGGCGGCTACTGGGATCCGCTGCTGGCGCAGGACAAGAACGGCCTGCTGCGCCAGCGCATGATGGAGTGCATCGACGGCGACTACCAGACCTTCAAGTCGAAGGACGGCGCCTACGTGCGCGAATACTTCTTCAACACGCCGGAACTCAAGGCGATGGTCGCCAACTGGTCCGACGACGACATCTGGCGCCTCAACCGCGGCGGCCACGACCCGCACAAGGTCTATGCCGCCTACGACGCGGCGGCCAAGCACACCGGCCAGCCGACGGTGATCCTCGCCAAGACCATCAAGGGCTACGGCATGGGCGCCTCGGGCGAGGCGCAGAACATCACCCACCAGCAGAAGAAGATGGGCACCACTTCGGTGGCCGCTTTCCGCGACCGCTTCAAGCTGCCGATCAAGGATGAAGACCTGGAGAAGCTGCCCTACTTGAAATTCGAGGAAGGCTCGCCCGAGCTCAACTACAGGCGCGAGCGGCGCATGGCGCTCGGCGGCTACCTGCCGTCGCGCCGGTGCAAGGTCGAGCCGCTGCCGGTGCCCGAACTGTCGGCCTTCGACGCGCAGATGAAGGCGTCGGCCGAGGGCCGCGAGTTCTCGACCACGATGGCCTTCGTGCGCATCCTCAGCACGCTGCTGCGCGACAAGCATCTCGGCAAGCGCATGGTGCCCATCGTCGTCGACGAGTCGCGCACCTTCGGCATGGAAGGCCTGTTCCGCCAGATCGGCATCTGGAACCAGGAAGGCCAGAAGTACGTGCCGCAGGACGCCGACCAGCTGATGTTCTACAAGGAGACGAAGACCGGCCAGATCCTGCAGGAAGGCATCAACGAGGCCGGCGCGGTGGCCGACTGGATCGCCGCCGCCACGTCCTACTCGACGCACGGCGTGCAGACGATTCCCGTCTACATCTTCTATTCGATGTTCGGCCTGCAGCGCACCATGGACCTGATCTGGGCCGCCGCCGACCAGCGCTCGCGCGGCTTCCTGCTCGGCGGCAACGCCGGGCGCACGACCCTGAACGGCGAAGGCCTGCAGCATGAGGACGGCCATTCGCACGTGCTCGCGGCGGCCATTCCCAACTGCATCTCCTACGACCCGACCTTCGCCTACGAGGTCGCCGTCATCGTGCAGGACGGCCTGCGCCGCATGGTCGCCGAACAGGAGGACGTCTTCTACTACCTGACGGTGATGAACGAGAACTACGAGCACCCGGCCCTGCCCGAAGGCTCCGAGCCGGCGATCCTCAAGGGCATGTACGCCTTCCGCAAGGGCGGCAAGGGCAAGGGTCCGCGCGTGCAGCTGCTGGGCTCCGGCGTGATCTTCCGCGAAGCCATGGCGGCCGCCGAACTGCTCAAGAAGGACTGGGGCGTCGAGGCCGACCTCTGGTCGTGCCCGAGCTTCACCGAGCTGGCGCGCGACGGCCAGGACTGCGAACACTGGAACCTGCTGCATCCGAGCGATCCGCCGCGCGTGCCGCACATCACCGGGCTGCTCAAGGACACCAGCGGCCCCATCATCGCGGCCACCGACTACGTGAAGCTGTTCGCCGACCAGGTGCGGCCCTACGTGCCGCGCAGCTACACGGTGCTGGGCACCGACGGCTTCGGCCGCTCGGACACGCGCGAGAACCTGCGCCACTTCTTCGAGGTGGATCGCCGCTGGATCGTGCTCGCCGCCCTGCGCGCGCTGGCCGACGAAGGCCAGATCGACAGGAAGAAGGCAGCCGAGGCCGTGACGAAGTACGGCCTCGATCCGAACAAGCCCAACTCGGTGAAGGTGTAAGCCATGGCCGCGCTGACCGAAGTGAAAGTGCCCGACATCGGCGACTTCAAGGACGTGCCGGTGATCGAAATCCAGGTGAAGCCGGGCGACACGGTGAACGCCGAAGACCCGCTGGTGACGCTCGAATCCGACAAGGCGACGATGGACGTGCCGGCGCCTTCGGCCGGGACCGTCAAGGAGATCCGGGTCAAGCCCGGCGACAAGGTGTCGGAGGGCAGCGTGATCGTGATGCTCGAAGCGATCGGCAAGGCCGCCGAGTCCGCCAAGGCGGCCGAAGCGGCCAAGCCGGCGGCGCAGGAAGCGAAGGCCGCGCCTGCGCCGGAGGCGAAGGCGGCACCCGCGCCGCAGCCCGAGGCCGCAAGCGCGGCCGCCGCGCCGCAGGCCGCCCCGCGGGCGCAGGAGGACTTCCGCCCGACCGAGGCCGAGCCGACCACCGCGCCGCCGGAGATCCGCATGCCCTCGCCGGCCGAGTTCGTGGCCGCCAGCGAAGGCAGGAAGTCGCACGCCAGCCCCTCCGTGCGCAAGTTCGCGCGCGAACTCGGCGTCGATATGGCCAAGGTGAAGGGCACCGGGCCGAAGAACCGCATCATCCAGGCCGACGTGCAGGCCTACGTCAAGGGCGCGCTCTCAGGCGCCACCGCGGCGCCGGCCGCAGCGCCGCTGGGCGGCGGGTTGAATCTGCTGCCCTGGCCGCAGGTCGATTTCGCCAAGTTCGGCGCCATCGAACGCCAGCCGCTGTCGCGCATCAAGAAGCTTTCCGGACCGAACCTCGCGCGCAACTGGGTGATGATCCCGGCCGTCACCTATCACGAGGACGCCGACATCACCGAGCTCGAAGACTTCCGCGTCCAGCTCAACAAGGAGAACGAGAAGGCCGGCGTCAAGGTGACCATGCTCGCCTTCATCATCAAGGCCGTGGTCGCCGCGCTGAAGAAGTTCCCGGAACTCAACAGCTCGCTCGACGGCGACGAACTGGTGCTCAAGCGCTACTGGCACATCGGCTTCGCCGCCGACACGCCGAACGGGCTGGTGGTGCCGGTGCTGAAGAACGCCGACCAGAAGGGCGTGCTGGAGATCGCCAAGGAGACCGCGGAGCTGTCGAAGAAGGCGCGCGAAGGCAAGCTCGGCCCGGCCGAGATGCAGGGCGCGAGCTTCACCATCTCCAGCGTCGGCGG
>DAIDAU010000027.1 GCA_027310465.1 Rhodocyclaceae bacterium | reverse complement strand
GTTCTTCAAGGACGTCGAGGACGGCTCGCACATCTGGGGCATCGAGACGCGCGAGGAGCTGGTGGCGAAGTCGCGCGAGCTGGCGCAGCGGCTGGCTTTCCCGCGCATGTCGTTCCGCCATCTCTCGGTGCGGCAGGCGATCGAGTCGCCCGACCTGCCCGACCCCGTCGACGTCGTTACCGCGCTGCACGCCTGCAACACCGCGACCGACGACGCCATCGACTTCGCGCTGGCCAGGCGCGCGCGCTTCATCGTGCTGGTGCCCTGCTGCCAGGCCGAAGTCGCCGCCGTGCTGAGGAAGAACAAGGCGCAGGCGCTGGGCGCCACGCCGCTCGCCGAGCTGTGGCGCCACCCGCTGCACACGCGCGAGTTCGGCAGCCAGGCCACCAACGCCTTGCGCTGCCTGCGCCTCGAGGCGCACGGCTACCAGGTCAGCGTCACCGAACTGGTCGGCTGGGAGCACTCGCTGAAGAACGAGTTGATCGTCGCGAGCTACCAGGACCGGCCGCGCCGCCGCGCCGCCGAACGACTGCAGGCGCTGCTCGACGCACTGGGCCTGGCGGAGTTGCGGGAGCGCTTCGGCTGATCGCCGGCCGCCGCTTCGCCTCGCAGCGCCGCCCGCCCGCGCGAGGCTTCGCCGATTCCCGTCGGCGAAATATGGCGATTGAAAATAATTGACGGCCATCAATCAATTCCCCTTCGCGCTTTACTAGCATTCGTACATCCCCTCCGTCAGGCGGGTCTTTGCGGGAAGGCGCGATGAACATATCGAGTGCAGTCGTGTATGCCACCCCCGGCGCAGCAGGCGCCGCGCGGGCCGGGATCGAAGCCATCGCCGGCGTGGAAGTCCACGCAGCCGACGACGCCAGGCTGATCGTCACCATCGAGGCCGACGGCGACCGCGCCACCGCCAACATCTTCGAATCTCTCGGACGCATCGCCGGCGTGGCCTCGGTGGCCATGGTCTACAACCGGTTCGAAGCGGACCCCGAGGGGGAAATCGCGCAGGCATGACGGCCATGCCGCAACTACAGGGAGGTTTGGAATGAAACTGACTCGACGTGATTTCGTCAAGGCGAACGCGGTCGCCGCCGCCGCCGGCGTGGCCGGCATGGCGGTGCCTGCCGCCACGGCGCTGGCGCAATCGGCCAGCGACGGCGTGCGCTGGGACAAGGGCGCCTGCCGCTTCTGCGGCACCGGCTGCGGCGTGCTCTACGGCGTCAAGGACGGCCGCGTCGTCGCGACGCAGGGCGATCCCGACGCGCCGGTGAACAAGGGTCTCAACTGCGTCAAGGGCTACTTCCTGTCGAAGATCCTCTACGGCAAGGACCGCCTGACGCAGCCGCTGCTGCGCATGAAGGACGGCAAGTACGACAAGAACGGCGAGTTCAAGCCGGTGTCGTGGAAGCAGGCCTTCGACATCATGGAGGAGAAGTGCAAGGCGGTGCTCAAGGCCAAGGGCCCGACCGCGATCGGCATGTACGGCTCCGGCCAATGGACCATCTGGGAAGGCTATGCCGCATCGAAACTCTTCAAGGCCGGCCTGCGCTCCAACAACATCGATCCGAACGCCCGCCACTGCATGGCCTCGGCCGTCGCCGGCTTCATGCGCACCTTCGGCATCGACGAGCCGATGGGCTGCTACGACGACATGGAGCACGCCGACGCCTTCGTGCTGTGGGGCTCGAACATGGCCGAGATGCACCCGATCCTGTGGTCGCGCATCATGGACCGCCGGCTCACCGCCAAGCACGTCAAGGTCAGCGTGCTGTCGACCTTCACGCACCGTACGGCGGAAGACGCCGACGGCGTGCTGATCTTCCATCCGCAGTCGGACCTGGCGATCCTCAACTACGTCTGCAACTACATCATCCAGAACGGCGCGGTGAACGAGGAGTTCGTCAAGAAGCACGTCGGCTTCGCCAAGGGCGTGACCGACATCGGCTACGGCCTGCGCCCCAACCATCCGCTCGAGCAGGCAGCCGGCAACAACGGCTACCCGGGACCGGACGGCAAGCCAAAGGGCGACCCGAACAAGGCGACGCCGATCAGTTTCGACGAGTTCAAGGCCTTCGTCTCCGAATACACATTGGACAAGGCGCACGAAATCTCCGGCGTGCCGAAGGACAAGCTCGAAGCGCTCGCCAAGACCTACGCCGACCCGAAGACCAAGGTGATGTCGCTGTGGACCATGGGCTTCAACCAGCACACGCGCGGCAGCTGGGTCAACAACATGATCTACAACGTGCATCTGCTGGTGGGCAAGATCTCGGAGCCGGGCAACGGCCCGTTCTCGCTGACCGGCCAGCCTTCGGCCTGCGGCACCGCGCGCGAGGTCGGCACCTTCGCGCACCGCCTGCCGGCCGACATGGTCGTGATGAATCCCCAGCATCGCCAGAAAGCCGAGCAGATCTGGAAGCTGCCCGCCGGCACCATCCCGCCCGCGCCAGGCTTCCACGCCGTCCTGCAGAGCCGCATGCTCAAGGACGGCAAGCTCAACTTCTACTGGACCAGCACCACCAACAACGTGCAGGCCGGTCCGAACCTCGCCAACGAGACCTACCCGGGCTTCCGCAATCCCGCCAACTTCATCGTCGTCTCCGACTGCTACCCGACGGTCACGGCGATGTCGGCCGACCTGATCCTGCCGTCCGCGATGTGGATCGAGAAGGAAGGCGCCTTCGGCAACGCCGAGCGCCGCACGCAGTTCTGGCGCCAGCAGGTGCGCGCGCCGGGCGAAGCCAAGTCCGACCTGTGGCAGTACATCGAGTTCTCCAAGCGCTTCAAGGTCGAGGAAGTGTGGCCCGCCGACCTCATCGCCAAGATGCCGGAGGTCAAGGGCAAGACGCTCTACGAGGTGCTCTACGCCAACGGCCAGGTGAACAAGTTCCCGCTCACCGAGTTGGCGGCCGGCTTCGACAACGACGAGTCGAAAGAGCTCGGCTACTACCTGCAGAAGGGACTGTTCGAGGAATACGCGAGCTTCGGCCGCGGCCATGGTCACGATCTTGCGCCCTATGACGCGTATCACAAGGCGCGCGGCCTGCGCTGGCCGGTGGTCGACGGCAAGGAGACGCTGTGGCGCTTCCGCGAGGGCTACGATCCCTACGTCAAGAAAGGCGAGAACCTGCGCTTCTACGGCAAGCCCGACGGCAAGGCGACGATCTTCGCGCTGCCGTGGCAGCCGGCCGCCGAGACGCCCGACAAGGACTACGACCTGTGGCTGTGCACCGGCCGCGTGCTCGAGCACTGGCATACCGGCTCGATGACGCGCCGCGTGCCCGAGCTCTATCGCGC
>DAIDAU010000019.1 GCA_027310465.1 Rhodocyclaceae bacterium | reverse complement strand
GAACCCGATGGCCGGACGCAGTTCGATCGCGTTGCGGCAGTCGCCCATCGCGCTCGGCCTCACGGATTGCAGAGGCAGTTCTCCCAACAAGCGCGGCCGCCTTTGAGATTGAGTAGGACGGTCCCACCTTTTGACCTGTTTCAGGATCCAGAGCTCCATCGCGAATACGCTTAAGGATGGTGAGGGCCTTGCGATGCAAGGTCCCCAAGCCGTCTTCCAAGAGTTCATCGGTTTGTGCGTCGAGCGCTGCTTCGCTGGCCATGTTCACCGCTTTGTGAGATTGAGCGGGCGAATTAGCACTCTTGGCAGTTTTGAGCAAACTTCGGCCATCTACCTTACAAACTGACCGATGATCTCCGTGCCGTTTTCCATGCTGACAGCGAATCGGACAAGACGATTGAGTCACATCCAGATGAAAGTCACCACCGGGAGCGTCGGTCTGGAGGTGGGGTGCCGCGCTCGCCATCGACTTCATCAGTTCAGCCAGGGGCTGATGTGGATAACCACCGATGATGTCGGTGCAAACCGATGAATTCAGTGCATTTAAGCGATGATCTCGGTTCCCTTCAGACCGATGATCTCGGAGCCCATACCTACTAAAGGAATCTCCTAAGAAAATCCGATTCGCGAATCGTTTTTGAATTTTGGTCATTGGATTTGGTTGTGAACAGACAAACCGCTCCGAGATCATCGGCGGACTTGGAGGTTTGAGGCCCGGAAATCCGTCAAAACTGCCAATGGCCTTGCTTTTGAAGCCCAAACCTGTTGTTTAGCCGCCAACCCGAGGCTCCAATGAGTCGGGAAGGGACGGTTCAATGAGCGGAGACACACTGCGTCCGATCGGACATCAATACGCCCTAGCGATGCTAGGCGGTGGTGAAGAGCGAGTCAGGTCGCTTGCGCAGTCTGCCGGCACTCAATTGACCATGGACGCGTTTCTAAGAGTTCAGGACGAAGAACCAGTCCCGGCCTTTTTGCATTCAGCGCTTTGCGCAATGTCGCTGCCCACAAAGCGTCCCAAGGATGATACGCAGCCCATACTTCGCGAAGACGGAAAATATGCGCTGGCAATCAACCCCAGGCCCATATTGCAAACCGTTGATGGCAAGCCGACGCTGCGGAGCCTCGGGGTCCCGTATGGAGCCTATCCGCGCGTCGCACTGATCTATTTGCTGTCACAGGCCGTGACCAAGCGTTCGCGTGACGTTTATCTGGGCCGTAATTTCACCGAGTGGATGCGCCGGCTTGGTTATCAGACGGTTTCTTATGGACCGCGCGGTACCGCCAATCTGATGAGGGAGCAGGTCGATCGCCTGCTTGCCTGCGAATGGCAAATTCGTTGGGAAGGCAACGAGGGCGGAGACAACGCTTTCGCTGTTCGGGATGTGAAGATTTCCAACGAGTACGCCGGATCGCTTGAGAAGAATGGCGCATTCGCGCGCGAAATTCGAATGTCAGAGGCTTTCTACAGCCACCTGCTGGATCATGCCGTTCCGCTCAACGAGATCGCTATTCGAGAGCTCAAGGGCACGCCGACTGCACTCGACCTTTATACCTACCTTGCGTACCGACTGCCACGGATCGGCAGTGACCGGGGACAAGTGATCTCTTGGGACCAGCTGGCGAAACACTTGGGCAATGACGCCGACAGCAAGCGCTTCCGGCAAACTGTGCGCGAGACCATGCAATTGGTTTCCGCGGTTTATCCCAACGCGGACGTCGATTTCAGCGGCCGCAAGGTGGTCCTGCGA
>DAIDAU010000005.1 GCA_027310465.1 Rhodocyclaceae bacterium | reverse complement strand
GTTCTTCGCCACCGTCGCGCTCGGCGAAGGCGCGACGATCTCGATGCTGCATCGGGACGGCACGCTGCTCGCCCGCTACCCCCATTCCAGCGAATTGATGGGACGCAACTTCAAGACCGGTTCGTTCGAGCAGCAGAGGGTCTTCGGCCTCGATCACTTCGCCGGGCGCTTCGTGAGCCCCGTCGACGGACAAGATCGGCTGATCTCCTCGCGCGCACTGCCGCATTTCCCGATCCTGATGATGGCCACCACGACGCGCGCGGCCGCCCTGACCGACTGGCGCGCGCAGATCGGCATGCTGATCTCGGTCGCCGGCGCCTCCGCGCTCGCCATCGCGGGCGTGCTGATCGCGGTTGTGCGCAAGTTGCTCGAACAGCACCGCGCCTCGCGCGAACGGCTGACGCTGGAGAAGCAGCGGCTCGACCGCGCCGTCAACAACATGACGCAGGGCCTTTTGCTGTTCGACGCCGAGCGGCGGCTGGTGGTCTGCAACCAGCGCTACATCGAGATGTACGGACTGTCGGCCGAGATCGTGAAGCCAGGCTCCAGCTTCAACGACATCATCGCCCATCGCAAGGCAACCGGCTCGTTCGCGGGCGACGTCGAGGCTTATGTCGCGCTCGTGCTGAAGGACGTCCATGTCCGCAATTCCATGGTGGTCGACACCGCCGATGGCCGCTCCATCCACATCCTCAACGAGCCGCTCGCGGATGGCGGCTGGGTCGCGACCCATGAGGACATCACCGAGCGCCGCCGCATCGAGGAGCGCATCACCCACCTCGCCCATTACGACGCGCTGACCGACCTGCCCAACCGCGCAATGTTCCACGAGCACCTGCGCGCAGAGCTGGCCACCGTCGGCAACGGCGACGAGATCGCGGTGCATTACATCGACATCGACGAGTTCAAGGGCGTCAACGACGCGCTCGGTCACCTCGTCGGCGACGAGCTGTTGAAAGCGGTTGCCGCGAGCCTGCGGCGCTGTGCGGGACCGGCCGATTTCGTGGCGCGGCTCGGCGGCGACGAATTCGCGATCGTCCAAAGCGGAGTCACGTCCCGGGACCAGGTGGACGACCTGGTCGCGCGGGTCTTCGAGGCCATCCGCACCCCGTTCGACTGCATGGGCCATCATCTCACCACCGATGCCAGCGTCGGTATTGCGCTCGCACCCGAACACGGCACGGTGCTCGACCAGATCCTCAAGAACGCGGACATGGCGATGTACGCCGCCAAGTCCGCCGGACGTCGCACTTACCGCTTCTTCGAGCCGGAGATGGATGCCAAGGTGCGCGAGCGCCGGCAGCTCGAGAGCGACCTGCGCCACGCCATTGTCCAAGGCGGGCTCGAGGTCTATTACCAACCCTGCCTCAGCCTGAAGGACGATCGCATCACCGGCTGCGAGGCGCTGGTGCGCTGGCGCCATCCCGAGCGCGGCATGATCCCGCCGCGCGACTTCGTCGCGGTGGCCGAGGAATGCGGCCTCATCGTGCAGATCAGCGCCTGGGTGCTGGAAGCGGCCGTGCGCCAGGCGCGCGCCTGGCAGGACGCCGGGCTGCAGCCGGTGAAGATCGCGGTGAACCTCTCGGCGCGCGACTTCTCGCCGACGCTGCCCGAGCGCGTCGACGCCGTGCTCGCGGCCAACGGCCTGGCGCCCGAATGGCTGGAACTCGAGATCACCGAGAGCATGCTGATGCACAGCGCCGACCGCGTGATCGGCATGATGGACGAGCTCACGGAGCGCGGCGTCACCCTGTCGCTCGACGACTTCGGCACCGGCTACTCGAGCCTGTCCTATCTCAAGCGCTTCCCCATCGACACGCTGAAGATCGACCGCTCCTTCGTCGACGACATCCCGGGCGACGCCAACGACTGCGCCATCGCCGGGCCATCGCCAGCATGGCCAAGCAGCTCGGCCACAAGGTGATCGCCGAGGGCGTCGAGACCGCGGAGCAACTGAGCTTCCTGCGCGGCCTGGGCTGCGACGAGTTCCAGGGCTACCTGTTCTCGCCGCCGGTCGATGCCGACCGCTTCACCGCCATGCTGAGCGAGGACAAGCGGCTCGCGCTGGAGCCGGGGCCGCTGGTGTAGGGCTCGGGCCGCTGCCGGCGAGGCCGGACACCGCTCGAACGTTAGAATCCCGAAAGCGCCTTCCCCATGCGCTCGAGCGCCTGCTCGAGCAGCGCGCGCCGGCAACCGAAATTGAGCCGCACGAACCCCGGCGCGCCGAAGTCCGCGCCGTCGGAAAGCCCGACGCCCGCGGCTTCGAAATGCCGCTGCGGTTTTTCGATGCCCATGCCGCGCGCATCGATCCAGGCGAGATAGGTCGCTTCGACCGGCGTCATCGACAACCGCGGCTGATCCGCGATGAACTTCTCGACGCAGCGCGCATTGCCGCGCAGATAGCCCAGCAGTTCCCGGCGCCACGCGCCGCCCTCGCGCAGCGCCGCTTCGCAGGCGACGAGGCCCAGCGTATTCACGTGCGGCACGATGCCGTGCATGGCGCTGCGGAAGGCGCGCCGCAGGCGCGCGTCGGGGATCACGGCGAAGGCGCAGCCGAGGCCGGGGACGTTGAAGGTCTTCGACGGCGCCATCAGCGTGATGCTGCGCCGCGCGGCTTCCTCGGAGAGGGCGGCGAACGGCAGATGGCGGCGCTCGGGATCGAGCACCAGGTCGCAGTGGATCTCGTCGGAGCAGACGACGAAGTCTTGCTTCTCGGCCAGCGCCAGCAGCTGCCGCAGTTCGTCCTCGCGCCAGGCGCGGCCCACCGGGTTGTGCGGATGGCAGAGCAGGAACAGGCTGGGGCGCGCCGCGCGCAGCACGCCGTCGACGGCGGCCCAGTCCCACATCCAGCCGTCCTCGTCGCGCACCAGCGGCGCGCTCACCGTCCGGCGCGCCGATTGGGGCGGCGCCGAGAGGAAAGGCGGATAGATCGGCGTGGCGGTGAACACCGCGTCGTCGTCGGCGCCGACGCTGCGGCATGCCACGTGCAATCCCGTCACCAGCCCTGGCAGCCACACCAGCCAGTCGGGATCGATGCGCCACGCGTACTCGCGCTCGAGATGCGCGACGACCGCGTCGATCAGCGACGGCCACGGCTGGCTGTAGCCGAAGACGCCGTGCTCGACGCGCCGCTGCAGCGCTTCGAGCACCGCGGGCGGCGCGGCGAAATCCATGTCGGCGACCCACAGCGGGATCACCTCGCGCCCCGCGTACTTGTTCCACTTGGTGCTGTCGCGGAACTCGCCGCCGGCGCGGTCGATCGGAGTATCGAAGTCGAACACGGGGTGCGGCGCTTCAGTGGGCGGCCGCCTCGGCCTCGACGAGCTGGCGGTAGAACGCGACGAGCTGGTCGACCTGGGCATCGCTGGGGCTCGCCCTGGCGAGGTCGGCGAGCACCTGCTGGATGCGGTCGAGGTCGTGCTGCTCGAACAGGCCCGATAGCAGATAGAGCTCGGGGCTCAAGTCGTTCGCCCCCGCCCAGTCGCGCAGCTGGCGATAGGTCGCGACGATCCTTTCCACGGTCGCGGGGGAGGGCAGTCCGCGCAGGCGCACGACGCCCGCCCGTCCCTGGCTGTCGAGCGCCGGCGTCTTGGCGATCTGCCTGACCATGATGTCCGGCAGGGTGCGCGTATCCGGCTCCGGCAGGCCCGTCGCCTTGCTGGCGCCGCTGCCGACCTCGAGCTTGCCGTCGCCGCGCCAGTTCTCCTGGCGCCCGCTCTCGAAATAGACGAGCTGGATGCTGCCGCCGGCGAGCGTCAGGCGATCGCCGCGCTTGAGCTTGACGAAGGCCGGGACGGCTTGCGTGCCTTGCGGCGTGGCGCGTGCCACGCCGCCTTGCACGGCGGTGACCAGGGCGACGTCGGGCGATTCTTCGGCCGACGCCGGCGCCGCGAGCGCGAACGGGATGGCCGCGAGAGCGCCCGCGCGGATGCCGCGCAGGATTGCCAGACGGAAAGCCGGAAAGCGCATGATCACTCCTCGTCGTCGATGGTCGCCGCGGAGATTGTAGTCGCAGCCGCGTCGGCCGCGGCCTTGGCGGCATCCACGACTTCGTAGGCGTCGACCGGCTGCAGGCGGCCCTTTACCGTCAGCCGATGGTGGGCGCCCGCGACGGCGCAGTCGCCGGCCGCGGCGAGGACCGCATCGCTGGCGAGGATGGTGCAGCCGGTCTCCTTGGTCTTGCCTTCGATGCGCGACGCGAGATTCACGGTGTCGCCGATCGCCGTGTATTCC
>DAIDAU010000002.1 GCA_027310465.1 Rhodocyclaceae bacterium | reverse complement strand
CCATTTTCGTACCCCACGGCGTCCCGGGCTACATCCTGCCGCTCGTCATGTTCATCGAGATCCTGTCGTTCTTCCTGCGGCCGGTCTCGCACAGCATTCGTCTGTTCGCCAACATGCTGGCCGGCCACATCGCGCTGAAGGTGTTCGCGGGCTTCGTCGCCATGCTGGGCTTCTCGCTCGGCGCCATCGGCTGGGTCGGCGGCGTGCTGCCGCTGGCGCTCACGATCGCGCTGTACGCCCTCGAGATCCTGGTCGCGTTCCTGCAGGCCTATGTGTTCGCGATCCTGACCTGCATCTATCTCAACGACGCCATTCATCCGGGACACTGAGCGGTCCGGGGAATTTCCACCCACAACCCAATCTTTCTTCCAAGGAGTCTAAAATGGATCCGGCAGCAGCAAAACTTATCGGCGCGGGCATCGCGTGCATCGGCATGGGCGGTGCGGGCGTCGGCGTGGGCGTGATCTTCGGCAACTACCTCGCCGCGGCCGTTCGCAACCCGTCGGCCGCTCAGGGCCAGTTCGGCAACCTGATCTTCGGCTTCGCCGTGACCGAAGCGCTCGGCATCTTCTCGCTGCTGATCGCGCTGCTTCTGCTGTTCGTTTTCTAAAGAACGACTTCTTTCGCGCCGCTTCATCCGAAGCGGCGCGTGACAGCAACAGGAGTACTCCATGGCCGAGAGTCATGGCGGAGCAAAAGCTCCGGCAGCGGGCGCTCATACCGAAGCCGACGGCGGTCATCACAGCGGCGGTTTTCCGCCGTTCGAGAGCAGCACTTTTGCTTCGCAGCTGGTGTCGCTCGCGATCTTCTTCGTCCTGCTTTACGTGATCGTGTCCAAGCTCGCTCTGCCGAAGGTCGGCGGGGCGATCGAAGCGCGTCAGAACAAGATCGATGGCGACCTCACTGAAGCGCAGAAGCTGAAAGACCAGTCCGACGCGGCGCTGAAGGCCTATGAAAACGAACTCGCCGCGGCGCGTTCGCGGGCACAGGCGATCGGCAACGAATCCCGCGACAAGGCGAACGCGCAGGCGGACGCCGAGCGCAAGGCTCTGGAAGAGCAGTTGGCGGCCAAGCTCGCCGGGGCGGAAAAGACCATCGTCTCGACCCGCGCCACCGCCATGAGCAACGTCCGCGGCATCGCGGCCGATGCGGCAGGCCAGATCGTGCAGCAGCTCACCGGCGTCGTCCCTGATGCCGCGTCAGTCAATGCCGCGGTCGATGCGTCGCTGAAAGGTTAGTCGAGATGTTCTTCGATCCTGAAACCTGGGTCGCCGTCGCTTTCGTGATCCTGATGGTCGTGTTCGGCTATCTCGGGGTCTTCAAGTCGGCGATGACCGCGCTCGATCATCGTGCCGAGCGCATCAAGGCCGAGCTCGACGACGCAGCGCGCCTCAAGCAGGAAGCCGCCAAGGTGCTTGCCGACTACAAGGCGCGCACCGCCTCGGCCGAACGCGAGGCCGCCGACATCATCGCCAACGCCAGAGCTGAAGCCGAGCGCATCGCGACCGAGGCCAAGGCGAAGATGGAAGACTTCGTCGCCCGCAGGACCAAGACCGCGGAGAGCAAGATCGCGCTCGCCGAGGCCCAGGCGCTGGCCGATGTCCGCGCCGCAGCCGCGGAAGCCGCCGTCCAGGCCGCCTCCACGATCCTGTCGCAGTCGGTCAAGGGCCAGGTCGCCGACGACCTGCTTGCCAAGGGCATCAACGAAGTCAGGCAGAAGCTGAACTGAGGCGACGGACGTTCATCAATCAAAAAGCCGGCGCGGCGAGCGCCGGCTTTTTTGTTGGCTGAAGGGTTTCGTGTCCCGGACGCGGCGCGGCATGCAATGACGCGACGCAGAGCCGGGACCCAGCATGTCGCGACATGGGCCCCGGCTCTGCAGCGCACCGCTGAAGAAGCGCTGCGCTGCGTCCGGGGCACACCCTACTTTTTCTTCCGTCCCTTCGGCTCAGGCGACAGCGCCTGCGGGTCGAAGCCGACGTAAAACACGTAATTATCGGCGACCGCGGGCGCGGGCACCGGATAGGTCATGTCCTCGACGACGAAGGTGAAGGGCACGCTGCCGCCGTCGGTCATCTCGACCGTGGTGCGATAGGCCTTCGAGGCAATCACTTTCTCGCCAACGCCGCCCTGCACGACGGCGATACGCAAGGGCACTTCCACCGTGGCCGGCGCACCGGCGGGACCTGCGATCACGCGGCCCTGAATGCCGATCCGGGCCGTGATGCCGGCGCCGCCGCGAAAGCATTCGCGGGCCATCTTGGTGATGGTCGCCTGGAAACGGATCTCGTTGCCGACCGCCGGCTTGTTGCCGGCGCCCACCGCATAGGTCGAGGCCCCCGCGCGCACCGTCACCTGGGGGCAATCGAGGTCGTCTTCGGCCGGCTGGCCGGGCGCGGGCGCCGGCTTGGGCTCGGCCGGCGCGTCGGACGTGCCGCCGAACATGCTCTTGAAGCGGTCGGTCAGCGACTGCGCCGCCACTGGAGAAACCGCCGCGAACGACACCGACAAGACCAGCGCAATCGCTGGCATCCGCCGCAGTACATGCCGCGATGACCGAAGCTGCTTCTCCATCAAAGCCCGTACTCCATGACAAAAATCCGGCCGATCACCGGTAAGGCCCAGCGGGTTATATCGTCAAAATCGGCGAACCCAAGGCAGCAAAAAGGGGGAGTTGGCCGCACGAACGGGCCGCTCAGCCGCGGAAATCCTCGTGCAGCAGGCCGAACAGCAAATGGTCCTGCCAGACCCCGTTGATGCAGAGATAGCGGCGCGCCAGGCCCTCGCGCGAGAAGCCGCACTTTTCCAGCACCCGGATCGAGGGCGCATTGGTGGGGATGCAGGCAGCCTCCACCCGGTGCAGATTGAGCTCGCCGAACAGCGTCGGCAGCAGCACCCGCAGCGCGGCCGTCATGTAGCCGCGATGCGCATGGGGCTGACCGACCCAATATCCGATGGTGCCGGCCTGCACGATGCCGCGCCGGACATTGGCCAGCGTGATGCCGCCGACCATGGCGCCGTCGAGCTCGCGGAAGATCAGAAAGGGATAGGAGCGGTCCGCGGCGATGTCCTCGGAATAGCGCCGCAGGCGACGGCGGAAGCCGGAGCGCGTCAGGTCGTCCGACGGCCAGATCGGCTCCCAGGGCGTCAGGTAGTCCCGGCTGGTTTCGCGCAAATGCGCCCATTGCAGGAAGTCGGACATCTGCGGCGCACGCAGCAACAGCCCGTTGCCGCGGGGCGCGAGGGCGGCGGGTCCACTGGACGGCAGGCGAAAGAGGGCCATGGTGATGTTTTCCGGGGCTGTCTCGCCGTTGCGCGGCTCCTAATGCAGCCGCGCCTTGGCGCGCGCCTGGGTCAATCCTTCCGCAAAAGACACCGCCGTGTCCAGACCCCTGCCACTGCCTAGTGCGACAACGGCGGGCCGGCTCCGCGCCAGTAGCGCACGCGCCGCATCCCGGGTCGATTCGACGCTGACCGCATCGATCCGGCCGACCAGTTCCTCGACCGTCTGCGGCCGGCCATAGGCCAGCACGTGCCGGGCGAGCTGCTCGGCACGAGACGAGCAGCTCTCCAGCGCCATCAGCAGACCAGCCTTCATCTGCGCCTTGGCGCGGGCGATCTCGGCCTCGGTCAGCGTCTCCACCGACTCGTTCATGATGTCGACCACGACTTCCATCATCTCCGGAGCGTCGGCCGGATCGGTGCCGGTGTAGAGGCCGAAGAAGCCGGTATCGGTATAGGGCGCGTGGAACGAGTAGATCGAGTAGCAGAGGCCGCGCTTCTCCCGCACCTCCTGGAATAGGCGCGACGACATTCCGCCGCCGAGGATGTTGGTGAAGACCTGGAGCGAGAACAGCGACAAGTCGGTCTGCGGCACGCCTTCCAGCGCCAGCGTCAGATGCGCCTGTTCCAGCTCCCGATGCACCACCTTGGCGCCGCCCTTGCCGAATTGAGCGGTTTGCGGCTTCGGGCCCGGCGCCGCGTCGAAGCTCGCAAAGCGCTTCTCGGCCTCGGCGACCACTTGCTTGTGATCGACGGCGCCGGCCGCCGCCACCACCATGTCGGGCCCGCGATAATGCGTCGAGAGGTAGCCGCGCAGCATGTCGCGGTTGAAGCTGCGCAGCGTCTTGGCCGTGCCGAGCAGCGAGCGCCCCATCGGCTGGTCTGGATAGCAGAGCTCGTTGAGATGCTCGAAGACGACGTCGTCGGGCGTGTCCTGCGCGGCCCCGATCTCCTGCACGATGACGTTCTTCTCGCGCTCCAGCTCGTCGGGCTCGAAGGCGGGATTGGCCAGAATGTCGGCGAGCACGTCGAGCGCCAGCGGCACGTCGGCCTTCAGCACCCGCGCGTAATAGGAGGTCGTCTCGGTCGAGGTGCCAGCATTGAGGTCGCCGCCGACCGCCTCGATCTCCTCGACGATCTCGCGCGAGGAACGCTTCGTCGTGCCCTTGAACGCCATGTGCTCGAGCAGATGCGAAATGCCATGCTCGTTCGGCTTCTCGTCGCGCCCGCCGACGCCGGCCCAGACGCCGAGCGCGGCGGTCTCGAGGTGAGGCATCTTGTCGGTGACGACAGTGAGGCCGGACGCAAGCTTGGAAATCTCGACGCTCATCCAGCAACTCCCTGCTTTGCAGCGCGGCTGACCGACAACACGAACCGCTCGAGCTCGGCCTGATCGTTCTTCATCACCTTCATGTGTTCGGATTTGGTCATCAAGCCGTCGAGCCAGGCCGGCAGTTGCGGCCGCTGGCCGCACGCCGCTTCGACAGCGTCGGGGAATTTGGCCGGATGGGCGGTGGAGAGCACGATGCTCGGCACCCGCGTATCCGTGGTGTCGCGATCGGCGACGGCGAGCGCCACCGCCGTATGGGGATCGACCAGCTCGCCTGCCTCGCGCCAGCCGGCGCGGATCGCGGCCGCAGTCTCGGTCTCGTCGGCACGCCCGGCGTCGAACTCCTCGCGGATGGCGGCCAGCGTCGCATCGGGCAGCACGAAACGTCCGGACTGCTTCAGCGAATCCATCAGACGGCGCACGCCCGCGGCATCGCGCCCGCCGGCCTCGAACAGCAGCCGCTCGAAATTCGACGAGATCTGGATGTCCATCGAGGGCGACGCCGTCGCATGCACCTCGCGCACTTCGTAGATTCCGGTCTTCAGCGTGCGCGCCAGGATGTCGTTGACGTTGGCGGCGATGCGCAGGGTGCGCACCGGCAGCCCCATGCGCTTGGCGACATAGCCTGCAAAGATGTCGCCGAAATTGCCGGTCGGCACGACGAAATCCACCGCGCGCGCCGGCGCGCCGACCGCGACGGCGGAGGTGAAATAATAGACCACCTGGGCGACGATACGCGCCCAGTTGATGGAATTGACGCCGGAGAGCGCGGTCGCGTCGCGGAAGCGGTGATTGTTGAACATCCCCTTCACGAGCGCCTGGCAGTCGTCGAAATTCCCCTCGATGGCGAGCGCATGGACATTGGCGGCGCCCGTCGTGGTCATCATGCGCCGCTGCACCTCCGAGATGCGGCCGTGCGGAAACAGCACGATGAGATCGACATTCTCGAGGCCGGCGAAGGCCTCGACGGCGGCGCCGCCGGTATCGCCCGAGGTCGCGACCACGATGGTGGTGCGCTGGCCGCGCTTGGCGAGCACGTGATCCATCAGCCGGGAGATCAGCTGCATCGCCACGTCCTTGAAGGCGAGCGTCGGGCCGTGGAACAGCTCTAGCA
>DAIDAU010000524.1 GCA_027310465.1 Rhodocyclaceae bacterium | reverse complement strand
GTCGACCAGCTGATCAATCTCGTCGGCGAGCTGGTGATCACCCAGGCGATGCTCAACCAGGCCGCGTCGGTGCTGGACCCGGTGCGCTTCGAGCGCCTCACCATCGGCCTGGCGCAGCTCGAGCGCAACACCCGCGACATCCAGGAAGCGGTGATGTCGATTCGCATGCTGCCGATGTCGGTCGTCTTCAGCCGCTTCCCGCGCGTGGTGCGGGAGCTGTCGCAGAAACTCGGCAAGAAGGTCGAGCTGCAGGTGATCGGCGAGGACACCGAGCTCGACAAGGGGCTGGTCGAGCGCATCGCCGACCCGTTGACGCACCTGGTGCGCAACAGCCTCGACCACGGCATCGAGATGCCCGAGGAGCGCGCGGCGCGCGGCAAGCAGCCGAGCGGGACGATCACCCTCAAGGCCTACCATCAGAGCGGCAACGTGGTCATCGAGGTCGGCGACGACGGGGCGGGGCTCGACCGCCCGAAGATCCTCGCCAAGGCCCGCGAGCGCGGCCTGCCGGCCTCGGAGCAGATGACCGACCAGGAGGCCTGGCAGCTCATCTTCGAGCCCGGCTTCTCGACCGCGGAGCTGGTCACCGAAGTCTCGGGGCGCGGCGTCGGCATGGACGTCGTCAAGCGGAACATCGGGGCGCTGGGCGGACGCGTCGAGATCCTCTCGATGGCCGGCATCGGCACGCGCATCACGGTGCGGCTGCCGCTGACGCTGGCGATCCTCGACGGCATGTCGGTGGCGGTGGGCCGCGAGACCTACATCGCGCCGCTCGGCTGCGTCGTCGAGTCGCTGCAGGCGGAGCGCGCGATGATCAAGAGCGTCTCCGGCATCCAGCGGCTGATCCAGGTGCGCGACGAATACCTGCCGGTGATCGCGCTGCACGAGATGTTCGGCGTTCCGGGCGCGGTGACGGCCCTCGACCAGGGCATCATGGTCGTCCTCGAAGCGGACGGCACCAAGGCGGCGCTGTTCGTCGACGCCCTGGTCGGCCAGCAGCAGGTGGTGATCAAGAGCCTCGAGACCAACTACCGCAAGGTCGCCGGCATCTCCGGCGCCACCATCATGGGCGACGGCCACGTCGCCCTGATTCTCGACGCTCCGGCACTGGTCGGCATGGCGCGCAGCGCGCTGCCGGCGGCGGCCTGATCGCAGGAGACAGCATGGCTTACGAACACGCGACGGCCGGCGGCAGCGGGGAAGGCGCCTGCGCCGGGGAATTCCTGACGTTCACGCTCGGCCCCGAGGAGTATGCGATCGACATCCTCAAGGTGCAGGAGATCCGCGGCTACGACCCTCCGACCACCATCGCCAACGCGCCGCCCTTCATCAAGGGCGTCATCAACCTGCGCGGCACCATCGTGCCGATCGTCGACCTGCGCATCAAGTTCGGCGTCGGCACCGTGGAGTACACGCCGTTCACCGTCGTCATCATCCTCAACATCGGCAAGCGCGTCGTCGGCATCGTCGTCGACAGCGTCTCGGACGTGATCCGCCTCGCTGCCGACCAGATCCACCCGGCGCCGGAGTTCGCCGCCGTGGTCAGCGGCCATTTCATCGAAGGCCTGGGCACCCTGGACGACCGCATGCTGATCGTCGTCGACATCGCGGGCCTGATGCTGTCGAGCGAGATGGCGCTGGTCGACGAAGCCGCAACCCAATCCTGAAGCCCCGAATCCCAAGCGAGGACATCATGAGAACCAACCTCCCCGTGACCCAGAACGAAGTCATGCTGGACGACGACACGCTGATCGTCTCCAAGACCGATCTCAAGGGCCGCATCACCTACGTCAACAAGGGATTCGTCGACATCAGCGGCTACGCGGCGGAGGAGCTGCTCGGCCAGCCGCACAACATCGTGCGCCATCCCGACATGCCGCCCGAGGCGTTCGCCGACCTGTGGCAGGTGCTGCAGCAAGGGCGCCCGTGGGTCGGCTACGTCAAGAACCGCTGCAAGAACGGCGACTACTACTGGGTCGAGGCGCACGTGGCGCCGATCTGGGAGGGCACGCAGATCGTCGGCTACATGTCGACGCGCCACAAGTCCGCGCGCGACAAGGTCGAGGCGGCCGAAAACGCCTACCGGCTGTTCCGCGAGAAGAAGGCGGGCGGACTGAAGATCAGCGAAGGCGGGGTGGCGCCGACCGGCGCCCTGGAACGATTGAAGGCACGCCTGCACGGCGCTTCGGTATCGACCAAGATCATGCTGGGCTGCGCGGCCAGCGCCGTCGCCATCCTGGCGACGACGACGCTGTTCCTCGGCCAGCACTTGGCGGCGTCGCTCGACGCCCAATCGCTGGCCGACCTCAAGCAGAGCCTCGGTCTCATCCGCGGCATGGTGGAAGTCCGCGCCACCGCGATGAAGAACGAAGCGATGCGGCTCAACGACGTCTTTACGGCGCAGTTCCCGGACGGTTTCGGCGTCGACAGCAGCAGCGAGACACCGGTCCTGACGAGCGGCAATACGGTGCTCAACCAGAGCTACCAGGAGGTGGACCGCTTCACCACCATGACGAACGTGGCGGCGACGCTGTTCGTGCGCAAGGGCGACGACTTCGTCGGCGTCACGACCTCGCTGAAGAACGAGAAAGGCGAGCGCGCCGTCGGCACGCTGCTGGCGAAGGGTCATCCCGGCCACGCCAGATTGCTGGCCGGCGAACGCTATGCGGGATTGGCCAAGCTGTTCGGCAAGGACTACTACACGTCCTACACGCCCATCAAGGACTACAAAGGCCAGGTGACCGGAGCGACCTTCGTCGGCATCGACGTCTCCGCCGAAATCCCGGCGCTCAAGCAGCAGATCAGGAACGTGAAGATAGGCGAAACCGGCTACTTCTACGTCTTCGACGCACACCCGGGCAAGGACTACGGCACCCTGATCGTGCATCCGGCGAAGGAGGGCGCCAGCATGCTCGACGTCAAGGATACGGACGACCGGCTCTTCGTCCGCGAAATGCTGGAAGCGAAGCGCGGCGAGATCCGCTATCACTGGATGAACCCGGAATTGGGCGACAAGACGCCGCGCGAGAAGGTGGTGGTGTTCGACACCTTCCCCGACTGGCAATGGACCATAGGCGGCGGAACCTTCACCGACGAGTTCGAAAGTCTTTCGCGCACCATGCAGCTCTACCTCTGGGTGACCGCCGTCGTCGTCATGATCGCGCTGGCGCTGATCATTTCCTGGATGGTGCGCAGGCTGGTGCGCGATCCGCTGCAGGACCAGGTCCTGCCGGCGTTCCGCGCGCTCTCCGGCGGCAAGTACGACAGCCGCCTCGACTGCGCGCGCAAGGACGAGATCGGCCAGGTGCTGCAGGGCCTGGAAACGATGCAGAGCCGTCTCGGCTTCGAAGTGGCCGAGACCAAGCGCACGGCCGACGAGATGACGCGCGTCAAGATCGCGCTGGACAACGTCTCGGTGCCGATGACCATTTCCGGGCCGGACAACCGCATCATCTACCTGAACCAGGCCGCCGAGCGCCTGTGGCAGCTGATGGCGCCGCAGATCGTCGAGAAGCACCCGGACTTCGCCGCCGACAGGATGATGGGCACCGACCTGTCGCAATGGTTCGACGACGACGCGGTGCGCGCCGGCTACCGCGCCGAGCTCGCGGGCGCCAAGATGTTCAACACGGTGCTCGGCGGGCGCCACCTGCGCATCACGGCGAGCCCGGTGCACGATCCGGAAGGCACCTACCTGGGGCGCGTTTCGCAATGGGTGGACCGCACCGCCGAGATCAGGGTCGAACACGAGGTCGCGGAAATCGTCGAGGCCGCGGCGATGGGCGTGCTCACCATGCGGCTCGGCCTGGACGACAAGGAAGGCTTCTTCGCCGCGCTGGGCAGCGGCATCAACAAGCTGATGGAGACGACGCAGCAGGCGCTGGCGTCGACCTCCGAGGTGCTCAACCGCGTCGCCCGCGGCGACCTGACGCAGACCGTGCGCAACGACACCATCGGCATCTTCGGCCGGCTCAAGGACGACACCAACACCACGGTGGAGAAGCTGCGCGAAGTGGTGGGCCGCATCAAGGAGGCGTCGGAAGCCGTCAGCACGGCTTCGCAGCAGATCGCGGCGGGCAACCAGGACTTGTCGAGCCGCACCGAGGAGCAGGCCTCGAGCCTGGAGGAGACGGCCAGCTCGATGGAGCAGCTCAACGCCACGGTCAAGCAGAACGCGGAGAACGCGCGCCAGGCCAACGAGCTGGCGCGCAACTCGAACGAGATCGCGACGCGCGGCGGCGAGATCGTCAAGCGCGTGGTCGCCACCATGAGCGACATCCAGGGCAGCTCGCGCAAGATCGCCGACATCATCGGCGTCATCGACAGCATCGCCTTCCAGACCAACATCCTGGCGCTCAACGCGGCGGTCGAGGCGGCGCGCGCCGGCGAGCAGGGACGCGGCTTCGCCGTGGTGGCGACCGAGGTGCGCAGCCTGGCGCAGCGCTCCGCCACGGCGGCGAAGGAGATCAAGGCGCTGATCGCCGAATCGGTGGACAAGGTGGAAGGCGGCGCCAAGCTGGTGGAGCAGGCGGGCAGCACCATGGACGAGGTGGTCGGTTCGTTCCAGCGCGTCGCCGCGCTGGTCGGCGAGATCACCGCGGCCAGCCGCGAGCAGAGTTCCGGCATCGAGCAGGTGACGCAGGCCGTGACGCAGATGGACGAGGTCACGCAGCAGAACGCCGCCCTGGTGGAGCAGGCGGCAGCCGCGGCGGAAAGCCTCGAGGAGCAGGCGCGCGGCCTGGTGCACGCGGTCAGCAGCTTCAAGCTCGCCGAGGGCGGGCCGGTCGGCGAGGCGCTGCGCACGGTGGCGGAGCCGCCGCAGCTCGCCGCCGCGCAACCGCCGAAGCTGGCCCACGCCAAGACCCGGCGGATCGCGCCGCCTCATCTCGCCGCGGACGAAGAAGAGTGGGAAGAGTTCTGAACCGCGCGCCGAGCGCCGCTGCGGGCCGGAGGCCGCCATGGCGATGACGCCGCGTCCCGGCCGGGGCGACGCGCCGGCGGCCGCGCCGGTGCGCGAATTCCAGTTCACGCAGGATGACTTCGACCGCGTGCGCAAGCTGATCTACGACCACGCCGGCATCTCGCTGGCGCCGATCAAGCGCGACATGGTGTACTCGCGCCTGGCGCGCCGGCTGCGCGCGCTGGGCATGACCAGCTTCGCCGCCTACCTGGCGCACCTCGAGCGGGGCGACGAGAAGGAGTGGGAGACCTTCGTCAATTCCCTGACCACCAATCTCACGTCGTTCTTCCGCGAGAACCATCACTTTCCGATCCTCGCGCGCTACATGGCCGGCCTCAAGCAGCGGCCGATCCAGATCTGGTGCTCGGCCGCGTCCACCGGCGAGGAGCCGTATTCGATCGCCATCACGGCCTGCGAGGCGTTCGGCACCATCACGCCGCCGGTGGCCATCCTGGCGACGGATATCGACACCAGCGTGCTGGCGACGGGCGAACGGGGCGTCTATCCGGAGGAGCGCGTCGACAAGCTGGATGCCGAGCGGCGGCGGCGCTTCTTCCTCAAGGGCACCGGCTCGCAGGAGGGCCACGTCAAGGTGCGCCCGGAACTGCAGAAGCTGATCACCTTCGAGCGCGTCAACCTGCTCGACGCCCGCTGGCCGGTGAACGGTCCCTTCGACGCCATGTTCTGCCGCAACGTGATGATCTACTTCGACAAGGAAACGCAGTACCAGATCCTCAAGCGCTTCGTGCCGCTGCTGCGCGAGGACGGGCTGTTCTTCGCCGGCCATTCGGAAAGCTTCCTGCATGCCGTCGACCTGATGCGCCCGCTCGGGCGGACCGTCTACGAGCGCGCCGACCGCAGCGGCGCGCCGCGCGACATGCGCCGCGAACCCTAGCATGGCCGAGCTGGGATTCGCCGAGCACCTGGCGGGAAATCGCTACTTCGACCGCCAGTTCGCGGTCGAGGCGGTCAAGGTGCTGCCGGGCGAGTATTACGTGACGTCCAAGGACATCGTGCTGGTCACCGTGCTCGGCTCCTGCGTGTCGGCCTGCGTGCGCGACCGCGAGATCGGCATCGGCGGCATGAACCATTTCATGCTCGCCGAGGCGGGGGATGCCGAGATCGTGCCGGCCTCGGCGCGCTACGGCGCCTACGCCATGGAGATCCTCATCAACCACCTGCTGAAGATGGGCGCGCGCAAGGGGGCGCTGGAGGCGAAGGTGTTCGGCGGCGGCCGCGTGCTCTCCAGCCTGCCGACGTCGCAGGTCGGCGAGCGCAACTGCGAGTTCGTGCTCGACTTCCTCGCCACCGAGGGCATTCCCGTCGCCGCGCAGGACCTGCTCGACGTCCATCCGCGCAAGGTCTACTACTTCCCGACGACCGGCAAGGTGCTGGTGAAAAAACTGGTTCGCATGCACAATGACACAGTGATGAAGCGCGAGAAGGAGTATGCGGATCGCCTGAGCGAGGCGCCCCTGATCGGCGACATCGAACTGTTTACCTGAACTCCTCCCGTGCCGATCAAAGTCCTCATCGTCGACGATTCCGCGCTGATGCGCGCCCTGCTGACCGAGATCGTCGGCAGCGCGCCCGACCTCCAGGTGGTCGGCGCCGCCCCCGACGCGCTGGCTGCGCGCGAGATGATCAAGTCGCTCAACCCCGACGTCCTGACGCTCGACGTCGACATGCCGAAGATGGACGGCCTGGAATTCCTCGACCGGCTGATGCGGCTGCGGCCGATGCCGGTCGTCATGATCTCCTCGCTGACCGAGCGCGGCTCGGAAACCACGCTGCGCGCGCTCGAGATGGGCGCCGTCGATTTCGTCGCCAAGCCGCGCGCCGAGAGCGCCGTGATGCTGCAGTCGTATGCCGACGAGATCCGCGACAAGGTCCGCGCCGCCTACGGCGCGCAGGTGAAGAAACTGCCGCCCGGCGCGGCGCCCGCCGGCGAGTTCCGCGCCGAGCCGGCGGCGGCCGAGACCGTCGCCGCCGGCCTGTCGCAGCGCCTGCTGGCGGAAAAGCTGATCGCCATCGGCGCCTCCACCGGCGGCACCGAGGCCATCAAGGAAGTCCTCGCCGGCCTGCCGCACGAAGTCCCCGGCATCGTCATGACCCAGCACATGCCCGAGTCGTTCACCGGCTCGTTCGCGCGCCGCCTCGACGGCCTCTGCAAGGTCCGCGTCGTCGAGGCGCAGGGGGGCGAGCGCATCGAGCCGGGCCACGCCTACCTGGCGCCCGGGCATTCGCACCTGCTCGTCAGGCGCGCCGGCGGCCACTACGTCACCGAGCTGTCGAAGGCCGAGCCGGTCAATCGCCATCGGCCTTCGGTGGACGTGCTGTTCCGCTCGGTGGCCGAGCAGGCCCGGAACAACGCCGTCGGCGTCATCCTCACCGGCATGGGCAAGGACGGCGCCCAGGGCATGCTCGAGATGCGCCGCGCGGGCGCCTGGAACATCGGCCAGGACGAGGCGAGCTGCGTGGTGTACGGCATGCCGCGCGAAGCCGCGAACGTCGGGGCGCTGGAAGAGGTCGCCAAGCTGTCCGACATCCCGTCGCGCATCCTGGCGAAGCTGCGCCAGTGGGATCGCCTGCCGCGATGAGCCGCGGTTCGCTAAGCTATACTTTCGCCAGGCGCGAGCAAACAAACAAAAGGGGCTCTTCCATGGAAACCAGCGTTTCTGCCACAGACGGCCGCAGCGTCATCCGCCTCAGCGGACGCTTCGATTTCAACGCGCATCGCGAATTCCGCGACGCCGTCGACCAGGTGCTGAAGGGCGACGGGCCGCAGGAGATCCAGGTGGACTTCGCCGCGGTCGACTATCTCGACAGCTCGGCGTTCGGCATGCTGCTGATGCTGCGCGACAAGGCGCGCAGCTCGGGGAAGAACGTCTCGCTCGCCAACTGCCGCGGCGCGGTCAAGCAGGTCATCGAGATCGCCAATTTCGGCAAGTTGTTCTCGATCAGCTGACGCGGCGCCCTCTCTTCGGCCATGAAGATACTCTTGGTCGAGGACAATCCCGACGACCTCTATTTCGCCCAGCGTGAACTGACCCGGCTCGGCCACGTCGTGATCGGCGCCGAAAACGGCGCCGACGCGCTGGCGCTGTTCGACCGCGACCGTCCCGATCTCGTCGTGACGGACATCCAGATGCCTGGCATGGACGGCTTCGCGCTGACCCAGGAAGTGCAGCGGCGCGCCGGCGACGAGTGGCAGCCGGTGATGTTCCTCACCGGCCATCGCGAGGACGCCTTCCAGATCCGGGCGCTCGGCGTCGGCGCCGACGCCTACGTCATCAAGCCGGTTTCCGCGGCGATGCTCGACGCCCGCCTGAAGGTCATCGAGCGCCTGCTGCTGATGCAGCGGCAGGAACGCGAGCGCGCGCGCGAGCTGGCGCGCCACTATGCCGCGGCGGAAGAGGAGCAGCGCATCGCCGAGCACCTGCTGCGCTACCTGGTGAACGCCGACAAGCTCGACGATCCGGCGATACGCCACTGGCTCTCGCCCGCGGCGGTCTTCGGCGGCGACGTGATCGCCGCGGCGCGCACGCCGGCCCGCGCCCTGCACGTGCTGCTGGCCGACGGGCCCGGCCACGGCCTCGTCGCCGCCATCAACGTGCTGCCCGTGATCGCGCCGTTCTATCGCATGACCGAGAAGGGCTTCGGCCTCGACGCCATCGTGCGCGAGATGAACGCCAAGGTGCGGCAATTCCTTCCCGAGGGACGCTTCGTTGCGGCCACCGTGGCGGCGTTCGATTTTCGCGAGGCCTACGTGCGCATCTGGAACGGCGGCAATCCGACGCCGGTGCTGGTGTCGGCCGCGGGCGCGGCGCAGCCGGCCTGCGCGCTGCGCCACCTGCCGCTGGGCCTGCTCGACGAAGACGCTTTCGAAGCGACGACGGAAACGCGCGCCTTCGACGCCAGCCAGCAGCTGCTGCTCTACTCCGACGGCCTGATCGAGGCGGAAGACCCGGCCGGCCGGCCGTTCGGCTCCGCGCGCCTGGCGGCGGCGCTGGCCGACGGCACGCCGGAGGCGCGCATCGAGCGGGTCGTCTCCGCCGTGTCCCGGCACCGCGGCGCGGCAGCCATGGCGGACGACATCGCCGTCGTCCTGGTCCGGGGCGAGGCGCCGGCGGCGCCCGGCGACCGCGCCCTGCCGGCCGCCGGGGTCGCGGCCGATGCGCTCGAGGCGGGATGGCGCCTCGACCTGCGCCTCAGCGCGAAGGAACTGCGCGAAGTGGACGTCGTGCCGCTGCTGCACGGCGTCGTCGCGCAGTGCGGCGGCGCGCGCGAACGCTCGGGCGAACTGTTCGTGGTGCTGTCCGAGCTGTTCAACAACGCGCTCGATCACGGCGTGCTGCGCCTCGACTCGCGCCGGAAGCTCGACCCCGACGGCATGGAGCGCTTCGTGCGCGAACGCGAGACGCGGCTGGCGGAGCTGGCCGAAGGCCGCATCGAGCTCGAGATCGAGAAGTTCGAGCATGCCGGCGGCGAGTGGCTGCGCATCGTCTGCCGCGACAGCGGGCCCGGCTTCGACGTGGCGGCGCTGCGCGAGGCGGGCAAGGAAGCGCCGTTCGGCCGCGGCCTGGCGATCGTGCGCGCGCTGACGTCGAGCTTCGAGTTCAACGAGGCGGGGAATGCCGCGACGGCGGTCTTCGCGGTGCGGGCCGCCGAGACG
>DAIDAU010000515.1 GCA_027310465.1 Rhodocyclaceae bacterium | reverse complement strand
GATGCAACTGGCCGCGGCCGACGTCGACGCCGATGACGCGCGCCGCGCCGGCCTGCAGCAGGCAATCGGTGAAGCCGCCGGTGCTTTGGCCGACGTCGAGGCAGGTGCGGCCGCGCACGTCGAGGCGCGTATGCGCGAGCGCGCCGGCGAGCTTGAGGCCGCCGCGCGAGACGTAGCGGTCTTCGTCGCCGGAGGCGACGAAGATCTCCGCGGTTCCGGGCAGCAGCTGGGCCGGCTTGGCGACCGCCTCGATGCCGTGGCCGCTTTGCCAGCTAATCCGACCTGCCTCGATCAGCCGCTGCGCCGACGTTCGGGAAGCCGCGAGGCCGCGCGTCACTAGCAGCGTATCCGCGCGCTCCATGCCGTTCCCCGAACGCGACTTCACGTTAAGCGGCACGACAGCGTCCGCTTCAACGTGTTGTCGCGTTCGCTTGGGGACGCGGGCGTGGAAGGATTTCACGCTCAATAGCGGTAGTGCTCGGTCTTGTACGGCCCGTCGACCGGCACGCCGATGTACTTGGCCTGCGCCGGCGTCAGCACCGTCAGCTCGGCATTCAGCTTCTTCAGCTGCAGCCGCGCCACCTTCTCGTCCAGATGCTTCGGCAGCGTGTAGACGCCGATCGGGTACTTATCGTTGTGCATGAACAGCTCGATCTGCGCGATCGTCTGGTTGGCGAACGACGACGACATGACGTAGCTCGGATGGCCCGTGGCGCAGCCGAGGTTCACCAGCCGGCCCTTGGCGAGCAGGATGATGCGGTTGCCCGACGGCATGATCACGTGGTCGACCTGCGGCTTGATCTCCTCCCACTGGTACTTCTCGACGGAGGCGACGTCGATCTCCGAGTCGAAGTGGCCGATGTTGCAGACGATCGCCTGGTCCTTCATCTTGACCATGTGGTCGTGGGCGATGACCTTCTCGTTGCCGGTGGCGGTGACGAAGATGTCTGCCTTGTCGGCGGCGTATTCCATCGTCACCACGCGGTAGCCTTCCATGGCCGCTTGCAGCGCGCAGATCGGATCGATCTCGGTGACCCAGACCTGGGCGGAAAGCGCGCGCAGCGCTTGGGCGCAGCCCTTGCCGACGTCGCCGTAGCCGCACACCACGGCGATCTTGCCGGCGACCATCACGTCGGTGGCGCGCTTGATGCCGTCGACCAGCGACTCGCGGCAGCCGTAGAGGTTGTCGAACTTGGACTTGGTGACCGAGTCGTTGACGTTGATCGCCGGGATCTTCAGTTCGCCGCGCTCGTGCATCTGGTAGAGGCGGTGCACGCCGGTGGTGGTTTCCTCCGTTACGCCCTTGATCTTGGCGAGGCGCGTCGAGTACCACTTCGGGTCGTTGGCCAGCTTGGCCTTGATCGCGGCGAACAGCACAGTCTCCTCGTGGCTGCCGGGCTTGGCCAGCACGCCGACGTCCTTCTCGGCCTTGGCGCCGAGGTGCAGCAGCAGCGTGGCGTCGCCGCCGTCGTCGAGGATCATGTTCGAGTGGACGCCGTCCGGCCATTCGAAGATGCGGTGCGTGTAGTCCCAGTAGGCCTCGAGCGACTCGCCCTTCACCGCGAAGACGGCGACGCCGTCCTTGGCGATGGCCGCCGCGGCGTGGTCCTGCGTCGAGTAGATGTTGCACGAGGCCCAGCGCACCTGCGCGCCGAGCGCGGTCAGCGTCTCGATCAGCACGGCGGTCTGGATCGTCATGTGCAGCGAGCCGGTGATGCGCGCGCCCTTGAGCGGCCGGCTCTTGGCGTATTCCTCGCGGATCGCCATCAGGCCGGGCATCTCGGTCTCGGCGATGCGGATTTCCTTGCGGCCCCAATCGGCGAGGCCGAGGTCGGCGACGACGTAGTCCTTGAGTTCAGTCACAGCGTTCATATGCGTTCCTTTGAACTTGTGACCGGGAGGGAAACGGCGCCTCGGCGTCTGGCTCACCCGTTCCCCGTGCCCGGCACGGGTTGGTCAGGTGAGCGCCGTTCTCTTGAATACCGAGCCTGGGAGGGGAACCTCTCGCAGCGCTCCTCGGAATGGGGCGGATTATACGGATTCGCCCCCCGCGCGTCATCCGGCTTCGGCGCCGTCCCGGGCGTCCATGTCGCGCTCGCGCGCATAGGCGCAGTAGTGGTGCACCACGCGCTCCAGCTCGTCGAAATCCTCGGCGGCTTCGACCTCTTCCAGCAGCTGGTCGCGCATGCGCAGCATGCGGCACTCGAGCATCGCCTCGGGATCGGACCCGGTACTCTCTCTGGCATTGAGGCATTCGGCCTGGACGGCGAGGATCTCGGCGAACGTGGCGTTGTCGCGCAGCGCCTTGGCCTCGTCGGGTGTCAGATCGCAAAGATCGATGCACTGCTGCATGCTGAGCATGGTCATCTCCTCCACCGCTGAATTGCGGGGAAAATTAGCGGCAAAGCCGGCGAAGGTGGATGAATTTTTTTGGGGGTGCTCAACCCCCGGCCCTAATGGGGCAAAGACGAAACCGCGAAAAAGCGCTTGCAGTGAAAGCATTAACGGAGAATGATGCGGCGTTTTCTCAGCCGGAAATTTCGATGTCGGACAACGCTTCCACTCCCACCGTGCTCGAGCGCTACACGGCCATCGGCGCCGGCGTGCCGCTCGCGCTGCTCGCCATGTCCTTGCTCGGCTGGGGTGTGCGCCTCGCCGTCGCCGGGCTGCGCACCGAGGCCGGCTGGCCGCCGGGCCTGCACCAGCTGCTGCTCCCGATTGGCGTCACCGCCATTGCGGTCGGCTTCGGCGCGTGGCGCCTGCTCCTCACCGGCCTGCCGGCGCGCATCGGCCGCCTGTCGCTGGGCCGGCTGATCCTGGCCGGTTTCGGCGCGGCGGCGCTGATCGGCGCGCTGGTCTAGAAAGCGCCGCCCGCGGCATAGGCCGCAACCAAAAGCAAACGGCCGGCGCAAGGCCGGCCGTCGTGCTGCATCTTCGGGCGAGGCTTACAGCCCGGCGTCGTTGCGCAGCGCCGACGCCTTATCGGTATTTTGTCTTCGGCCGCCGCTGCGCGGCTTAACCTGCCCGAGAGCCCGGCAGGTTAGCCTTCGACGAAATACCGATAGCGCCTTCGGCGCGGGCTTACAGCCCGGCGTCGTTGCGCAGCGCCGACGCCTTATCGGTATTTTCCCAGGTGAATTCCGGCTCGTCGCGGCCGAAGTGGCCGTAGGCGGCGGTCTTCTCGTAGATCGGGCGCAGCAGGTCGAGCATCTGCACGATGCCCTTCGGACGCAGGTCGAAGTGCTTCTTCACCAGCGCGGCGATGGTGTCGTCGGGCACCTTTCCCGTGCCGAAGGTCGTGACCCAGACGCTGGTCGGCTGGGCGACGCCGATGGCGTAGGAGACCTGGACCTGGCAGCGCGAGGCGAGGCCGGCGGCGACGATGTTCTTCGCCACGTAGCGGCCGGCGTAAGCGGCCGAGCGGTCGACCTTGGACGGATCCTTGCCGGAGAAAGCGCCGCCGCCGTGCGGGCAGGCGCCGCCGTAGGTGTCGACGATGATCTTGCGGCCGGTAAGGCCGCAGTCGCCCTGCGGGCCGCCGACGACGAAGCGGCCGGTCGGATTGACGAGGTACTTGATCTCGCCCTTGACGAGTTCCTTCGGCAGCACCGGCTTGACGATTTCCTCGACGACGGCCTCGCGCAGCGAGTCGAGCGGGATGTCGGGCGAATGCTGCGTCGACAGCACGACGGTGTCGATCGAGTGCGGCTTGCCGTCCTTGTAGCGGATGGTCACCTGCGACTTGGCGTCGGGACGCAGCCACGGCAGGCGGCCGTCCTTGCGCAGCATGGCCTGGCGCTCGACCAGGCGATGCGACAGGTAGATCGGCAGCGGCATCAGCACGGGGGTCTCGTCGCAGGCGTAGCCGAACATCAGGCCCTGGTCGCCGGCGCCCTGGTTGAGGTTGTCGTCGTAGGCCTTGTTCACGCCCTGCGCGATGTCGGGGCTCTGCTTGTCGTAGGCGACCAGCACGGCGCAGCCCTTGTAGTCGATGCCGTACTCGGTGTTGTCGTAGCCGATGCGCTTGATGGTGTCGCGCGCGGTGTGGATGTAGTCGACGTTCGCGGAGGTGGTGATCTCGCCGGCCAGCACCACGAGGCCGGTGTTGCACAGCGTCTCGGCGGCTACCCGCGCATAGGGGTCTTGCGCTAGAATCGCGTCCAGAATGGCATCGGAAATCTGGTCCGCCACCTTGTCGGGATGGCCTTCGGATACGGATTCGGATGTGAAAAAGTATTCGCT
>DAIDAU010000500.1 GCA_027310465.1 Rhodocyclaceae bacterium | reverse complement strand
CTACCTGAAGGAGACGCAGGTGATCGTCGACCGGCAGGTGATCCTCGAGGCGAAGATCATCGACGTCACGCTGAGCCAGGACTACCAGGCGGGCATCAATTGGGCGGCGTTCGGCAACGGGGCGAACAGCCGGAGCGCCGTCGGCATCTCCGGCGCCACTACGAACCTGTCGGGCACGGCGAGCACGGGAGCAGCCAGCGCCTTGTCGGCCGCCAGCGCGCCGTCGAGCATTTCATCGAATGGCGTCATCACGCCTGCTATTGCCGGGACTTCCATCATCACGCCGGGACGCTTCGGTTCGATCGCCCAGTCGCTCGGCAAGGGTTTCTTCGGGCTCGCCTTCCAGACCGCCAACTTCGCGGCGCTGCTGAACTTCCTCGAGACCCAGGGCAGCGTCTCGGTGCTGTCGAGCCCGCGCATCGCCACGCTCAACAACCAGAAGGCGGTGCTCAAGGTCGGCACCGACGACCTGTTCGTCACCAACATCACCACCACCACGACCTCGACGACGACGGGTTCCGTGAGCACGCCGAGCCTGACGCTGCAGTCCTACTTCTCGGGCATCTCGCTCGACGTCACGCCGCAGATCGACGCGGACAGCAACATCATCCTGCACATCCATCCGGCCGTCAGCGTCGTGACCGAAAAGACCAAGAACATCAACCTCGGCGTGACGCTGGGGCAGTTCTCGCTGCCGCTCGCCTCGAGCAGCGTGAACGAAACGGACAGCATCATCCGCGCCAGCGACGGCAACATCGTCGCCATCGGCGGCCTGATGCGGCAGGAGCAGGACGTGTCGACGACCGGCCTGCCGGGCGCCAGCAAGATGGGCGCGGCGGGAACGCTGCTGGGCCAGCGCGGCAACACGCTCTCGAAGCGCGAGCTGGTGATTCTGCTGCGGCCCACGGTGATCGGCGGCGATCGCGACTGGGCGCGCGACATCGACCAGGCGGGCGAGCGCTTGAGCGGCCTCGATCCGACCGGCCAGTTCGGCGACGCGCAGAGGTAGCGGACCGCCATGTACCTCGCCTTCTTCGGCCTCGACGAACAGCCCTTCAGCATCACGCCCGACACGCAGTTCGCCTGCAGCGTCACGGCCCACGAGGAAGCGCTCAACACGCTGCTGCTGGCGCTGCGCGGCGGCGAGGGCTTCGTCAAGATCACCGGCGAGGTCGGCGTCGGCAAGACGCTGCTGTGCCGCAAGCTGCTGGCGATGCTCGGCGACGACCAGGTGGCCGCCTACATCCCGAACCCGCAGATGGAACCGGTGGCGATGCTCGCCGAGGTGGCGAGCGAGCTGGGCGCGGAGCAGGGCCACAACCCGACGCTGCTGATCAAGGCCATCAACCGGCGCGTGCTCGAGATCGCGGGGCAGGGCAAGACGGCGGTGCTGCTGGTCGACGAGGCGCAGACCATGCCGTTCCTGACGCTGCAGACGCTGCGCCTGCTCTCCAACCTGGAAACCGAGAAGCGCAAGCTGATCCAGATCGTGCTGTTCGGGCAGCCGGAGCTCGACGAGATCCTGACGCAGAGGTCGGCGCGCCAGGTGCTCCAGCGCATCACCTTCCATTACCGCATGCGCGGCATCGGCGCCGACGAGCTCGACGGCTACCTGCAGTACCGGCTGCGCATCGCCGGGCTGCAGGGCGCCTCGCCGTTTTCGCGCACGGCGCGCTGGGCGATCTACCGGCACTCGAAGGGCGTGCCGCGGCTGGTCAACGTGCTGGCCCACAAGTCGCTGATGGCGGCCTTCGGCGAAGGCTCCGGGCGCGTCGGCTACAAGCACGTGCGGCGCGCCGCGACGGATACCGAGAGCGCGTTCCGGCGCGCGTGGGTATGAACGGAGACGAGGCCCGCCGATGAGCCTGATCAACCAGATGCTGCGCGACCTCGACGCGCGCCGCGCGCTGGCGAAGGACCGCCCGGCCATTCCCGATGCCGTGCACCCGGTGCAGCGGCAGCCGGCGCGCTATGGGCTGGTCGTCGCCTTGGGCGTGGGCGTCGTCGCCCTGGCGGGAATCGGCTATTGGGCGGCGAGCGGAACGCGCAGCGCGGCGCCGCCGCCCGCGGTCGTTGCGGTCGCGCCGCCACCCCAGGTGGCGGTCGTTCCTGCGCGGCCGGTGATGTCCCCGCCGGCGCCGGCGTCACAGCCCGCAACGGCCTTGCAGCCCGCAACGGCGTCGCAGCCCTCGATGGCGTCGCAGCCCTCGATAGCGTCGCAGCCTACAACGGCGTCGCAGCCCGCGCCGGCAGCGCAGCCCGCGCCGGCGCCTCAGCCGATCGCCGCGCCGACGCCGAGAGCTCCGAGTGCCGCCGCGCCGAAGGCGACGCTGGCGCCGTCCGCGACGTCTGGGACGCCCGCTCATGCGGCATCGGGCAGGCTCGCGCCCGCAGCGCCGGCCAAGGCGGCGGCCGGCTCGGCGACCAAAGCTGCCGCGGCGACGAGCACCGCGAGCGCGGACGCCGCGCCGGAGGGCAGCATCGAGAAGCGCCCGCGCGGCGGCCAGGCCAACGAGGCGGCGGAGAACGAATACGCCCGCGCGGTGGCGGCGATCCGGCGCGGAGCCGACGCCGAAGCCGCCGCGGCATTGCAGGCGACGCTGCGCCTCGATCCCGCGCACGGCACGGCGCGCCAGGCGCTGATGAGCGTGATGGTGAGCCGCAAGCAGTTCGCGGAGGCGCAGGTGCTCGCCGCGGAGGGCTTGAAGATCGATCCGTCGCAAACCGGATGGGCCATGGTGCTGGCGCGGCTGCAGATGGAAAACGGCAAGCTCGCCGAGGCCACGGAGACGCTCGCGAGCCATGCCCGCTACGCCGAGCGGAACGCCGATTACCAGGCCTTCGGCGCGGTGCTGCTGCAGAAGCAGCAGCGCTACCGCGAAGCCGCCGAGCGCTATCGCGCCGCGCTGGCGCTGCGGCCTACGGAGTCGCGCTGGTGGTACGGCCTCGGCCTAGCGCTCGAGTCCGACCAGAAGCCGCAGGAGGCGCGCACCGCCTTCCTGCGCGCCCGGGATGCCGGCAACCTGCCGGCGGAACTGGCCGCGGCGGTCGAGCGCCGCCTGCACTGAAGCGCTACACGCGCAGCGCCCGCGCCACCACCCAGTTCACGACTTTCGCGGCGCCGTGCCGCTTCAGCGTGCGCGCGAATTCGTCGAGCGTCGCGCCGGTGGTCATGACGTCGTCGACGACGACGACCAATCTGCCGGTCAGATCCATGCCGCATTCGAAGGCGTTCTTCACGTTGCGGCGCCGCTCCTTCCACGGCAGGCTGGTCTGCGGCAGGGTCTCCGCGGTGCGCCGGCACGCGTCGACGTCCAGCGGCAGGCCGAGCGCCCTGCCCAGGGGACGCGCGATCTCGACGGCCTGGTTGAAGCCGCGCTCCCTGAGCCGGCGCGGCGACAGCGGCACGGGCATCAGCAGGTCGCCGCCGGGCCGCGCGCCGGCGAGCAGGGCGTCGGCGAAGAATCGCGCCAGCGCGAGGCGATGCTCGAACTTCAGCGCCTGCACCAGGCGATCGACGGGAAAGGCGTAGCGCCAGACGGCGATCGTGGCGTCGAACGCCGGCTTCGATTTGAGGCAGGCGCCGCAGGTCTCGCCGCCCGGCGAAGGCGCCGCGCAGACCGGGCAGCGCGGCGCGCCGAGCGCGGGCAGGTCGCCGGAGCAGGCCTCGCAGAGCAGGCGCCCGCCGCCGCCGGCGGCGCCGCACAGCAGGCAGTCCTGCGGCAGCATGGCCGACATAACCCTCTGGAGCACAGGCGAAATTGACAACGCGACCTCCTTGCCGGATGATGCGCGCCTCCGATTCTACCGATCCCCTCCCATGCCGCTCGCTTCTCCCGCAGTCTCCGCTTCGCCCGCCAAGCCGGGCGCGCCGCGCTGGACGACCGAAGCCATCGAGGCTCTGTACGCGCTGCCGTTCAACGATCTCGTCCATCGCGCCCAGCAGGTGCACCGCGAGCATTTCGACGCCAACGAGATCCAGCGCTCGGCGCTCCTGTCGGTGAAGACGGGCGGCTGCTCGGAGGACTGCAAGTACTGCTCGCAGTCGGCGCGCCACGAGGCCAAGCTCGAGCGCGAATCGATGCTCGAGCTCGAGCAGGTGCTGACGGCGGCGAAGGCGGCGAAGGACGGCGGCGCGACGCGCTTCTGCATGGGCGCGGCCTGGCGCGGACCGAAGGATCGCGACCTCGAGCGCGTGCTGGAGATGATCCGCTCGGTCAAGGCGCTCGGCCTCGAAACCTGCGTGACGCTCGGCCTGCTCAAGGAGGGCCAGGCCGAGAAGCTCAAGTCCGCGGGACTCGACTACTACAACCACAATCTCGACACCGCCGAGGATTTCTACGGCGAGATCGTCAGCACGCACAGCTACGCCGACCGCATGGACACGCTCGAGCGGGCGCGCGGCGCCGGCATGAAGATCTGCTGCGGCGGCATCATCGGCATGGGCGAATCGCGCCGCGTGCGCGCCGGCCTGCTGGCGCAGCTCGCCAACATGAACCCGGCGCCCGAGTCGGTGCCGATCAATCACCTGATCGCGATTCCCGGCACGCCGATGGAAGATACGAAACCGCTCGATCCTTTCGAGTTCGTGCGCACCATCGCCTGCGCGCGCATCAGCATGCCGACGAGCTTCGTGCGCCTGTCGGCCGGCCGCCAGGGCATGAGCGACGAGCTGCAGGCGCTGTGCTTCCTCGCCAGCGCCAACTCGATCTTCTACGGCGACAAGCTGCTGACCACGGGCAACGCCGAAGCCGGCCGCGACGAAGCGCTGTTCGCGCGATTGGACCTGCGCGCCATCTGAGATGCGCGAACGCTTCGCCCGCGCCGCGGCCTCCTACGACGAGGCTGCCGTACTGGCGAGGGAAACCGGGCAGCGCATGGCGCAGCGCCTCGACTACGTGAAGCTCGCGCCGCGCAGCGTCGCCGACATCGGCTGCGCCACCGGCGACGGCATCCGCGAACTGCAGCGGCGCTACCCGGCGGCCTTGCCCCTGGCGCTCGATTTCGCGCGGCCGATGCTGCTCGAGGTGCGCGCTCGCGCTTCGCTGTGGAATCGCGTCAGCGGCCGCGCGCCGCGGCTGGTGAACGCCGACGTGCGCCGCCTGCCGCTCGCCGACGCTTCGCTCGGCCTGGCGTGGTCGAACCTGATGCTCCACTGGCTCGACGATCCGCTGCCCGCGCTGCGCGAGCTGCATCGCGTGCTCGAAGTCGGCGGCCTGCTGATGTTCGCCATGCTGGGGCCGGACACCTTGAAGGAATTGCGCGCCGCGGGTGCCGCGACGCTGCGCAGGTTCCACGACATGCACGACATCGGCGACATGCTGGTCGCCGCCGGCTTCGCCGAGACCGTGATGGACATGGAGATGGTCGAGTTCGCGTACGCGAGCCCGCGCGGCCTGCTGCGCGACCAGCGCCTGCTCGGCGTGCGCGACGGCTTGCTGGGCGAGATGGGATTTCGCGAGGCGCGGCGCGTCTTGCGCGCGTGGGAAGCGCAGCGGCGCGAAGGCCGCCTGCCGGCGACGTTCGAAGTCGTCTACGGCCACGCCTGGAAGCCGGAGCCGAAGGCTACGGCGGACGGACGAGCGATCGTCCGCGTGCACCGCGGGCAGTCCTGACGGCAGGCAAAAAAACGGCCGCCTAGCGGGCGGCCGTTTGGTTTCGTGCGGGAGCGCTCAGCGCAGGCCGGCGGTGTAGTCGGCGACCGCCTTGATCTCCGCGTCGGTCATCTTCAGCGCGACGGTGCGCATCATCTTGTTCGGATCGTTGGCGCGCGCGCCGTCGCGGAAGGACTTGATCTGCGTCTCGAGGTAGTCGGAGAGCTGGCCGCCGATGCGCGGGAACTGGGCCGGGATGCCGGCGCCGCTCGGGCCGTGGCAGCCGGCGCAGGCGGGCAGGCCCTTGGCGGCGAGGCCGGCGCGGTAGATCTTCTGGCCGAGCTCGAGCGTCTCCTTGCTCTTCGACACGTCGCCGACCTGCTTCTGCGACGAGAAGTAGGCCGCGAGGTCGCGCATCTGGTTCTCGTCGAAGGCGGCGATCATGCCGTTCATGATCGGATTCACGCGCTCGCCGTTCTTGAAGTTGCGCATCTGCTTGAACAAGTATTCGGGAAGCTGGCCGGCGAGCTTGGGGTTGGGGGCGCCGATGCTGTTGCCGTCGGCCGCATGGCAGGCGGCGCAAACCGTCGATCCGATCGCCTGCCCGGCGGCCGCGTTGCCCTGCGGCGCGGCCGGTGCGGCCTGCTCCGCGGCAAGCACCGGCGACATGAGGCCTGCGAGCAGCAGGGAAAGGAGCACTTGGGGCTTCATTGGAATTGTCCTCGGCGAAGCAGAAATCATAAACATGCTATTCTACATGAACTTATCGAGCCGCTGCATGTCCGCCGTTCACCTCTTCCGCCATGCGGTCTTCGAGACTTCCGTGGCTCATCCCGACCAGTTGCCGGCGCCGCTCGCTCCCGAGATCGCGTTCGCCGGACGCTCGAATGCCGGCAAGTCTTCCGCGATCAACACCCTCGTCGGGCACACGCGCCTCGCCTTCGTGTCGAAGACGCCGGGCCGCACGCAACTCATCAACCTGTTCCGCATGAGGAACGGCGCCGCGCTCGTCGACCTGCCGGGCTACGGCTACGCCGACGTGCCGGAGAAGGTGCGCCGCGAATGGCAGGGCTTGCTCGAGCGCTATCTGACGCGGCGCGAGAATCTCGTCGGCCTGGTGCTGATCATGGACGCGCGGCGTCCCTTCACCGATCTCGATCGGCAGATGGTCGAGTGGTTCGCCACCACCGGCCGCCCGATCCATTGCCTGCTGACCAAGGCCGACAAGCTCACGCGCAGCGAGCAGGCCAAGGCGTTGAAGGCCGCGAAGGATGCCGCCGCCGCGATGCTCGGCAGCATCACGCTGCAGCTCTTCTCGAGCCTCAAGAAGACCGGCATCGAAGACGCCGAGCGCGCCATCGCGCCCTGGCTCGAGACCGCGCCCACCTCGCCCTGATTCGCGCGGCCCGAAAGGCCCACGCTCCGTAAGCCCATCGACTCGAACGCACGATTCGAGTGCCTGATCGCTGCTGCAGATCGCGGCGGCGGCCAAGGCCTACGTCGCCGACCTGGCGCGCGAAGGGCGCTACCGGCGCGACGTCTATTGAAGCCGCCGCGCCGACGCGTGTTCAGAACATGTGCTGGCCGCCGTTGATCGAGACGTTGGCGCCGGTGACGAAGGCCGCTTCATCGGAAGCCAGATAGGCGACGAGGCCGGCGACCTCCTCGGGCTTGCCCAGCCGCTCCTGCGGAATCTGCGGCAGGATCTTGGTCTTCAGCACTTCGGGCTGGATCGCCATGACCATCTTGGTGCCGATGTAGCCCGGCGAGATGGTGTTCACGGTGACGCCCTTCTTCGCGACCTCCAGCGCCAGCGCCTTGGTGAAGCCGTGCATGCCGGCCTTGGCGGCGGAGTAGTTGGTCTGGCCGAAGGCGCCCTTGGTGCCATTCACCGACGAGATGTTGATGACGCGGCCCCAGCCGCGCTCGACCATGCCGTCCATCACCTGCTTGGTCATGTTGAAGACCGAGTCGAGGTTGGTGCGCACGACCTCGTCCCAGTCGGCCTTGGTCATCTTCTTGAAGGTCACGTCCCGCGTGATGCCGGCATTGTTGATCAGCACGTCGACCGGGCCGACTTCGCGCGTCACCTGCGCGACGCATTCCGCCGCCGATTCGTAGTCGTTGACGTTGCAGGCATACGCCTTGAAGCCGAAGCCCTGCTCGTGCATGTTCTCGATCCATTCCCTCGCCTTGGTGTTGCTCGGGCTGTAGGTCGTCACGACCTTGTCGCCGAGCGCGGCCAGCTTCATGCAGATCGCCTCGCCGAGGCCGCCCATACCGCCCGTTACCAGTGCCACTCGCTGCATGTTTCAGGTTTCCTTTCGGTGATTTCGTTTGATCCGGCCGCTCGGCGCGCTAGGGCATCGCGAACAGCAATTCGTTGTCGCCGTCGCCGTCGCCGTGGGCCGACGTTCCCGCCGCCGCCAGCGTGGCGGCGATCAGTTCCATCTGGGTCGCCTTCTCGACGGCGAGCTCGCGCGCATGCGCGCGGACGTCGGGATGCTCCGCCGCGGCGGCGAGGCGCTCGTACTGGGCCCTGATGCGCTCGGCGGCTTCCAGCGCGATGCGCAGCGCCAGCGCAGGCGTGATCAGGCGCGCGATGATCCTGCG
>DAIDAU010000493.1 GCA_027310465.1 Rhodocyclaceae bacterium | reverse complement strand
GAACCGCCCTCCTCGATTCGGTAGCCCGCCGGCAGTTTCGCGATGATGGGCTGGAGCTCCTTCCACACGGCGGTGGACACATCCGGCGGCTGCAAGCCCTCGGCAATGTCTCCACGCACGGTGATCGTCGGCGTGCGATCGCGGCGACGCAGGATCGGGTCTTCCATGCGGATCTCCACCGTTCCGATCTGCGACAGCGGAATGCGTTGGCCCGCCGCGCCCACCAAAGTGAAATCGGCGATCTTGCTCGGATCGAGCCGCGCGTTGCCGGCAGAACGGGCAGTGACCTGCACTGAACGGATGTCTTCGCGGACATCGGTGATCGGGACGCCGCTCAACAGGAACTGAAGCTGCTGGGCCACGTCGCTGGACGTCAAACCGATGCTCTGCAGCCGGTCCTGGTCGAGCGAAAAATGCAGCGTAGGCACGCGCTCGCCCCAGTCGCTGTTGGTCGTTCTCATCAGGGGGCTGGCCCGCATCACGTCGAGCGCCTGCGCCGCAATCTCACGAAGCTTGTCCGGGTCGGGACCCATCACACGGAAAGCCACGGGGAAGGGCGAGGGCGGACCGAACACGATCTGCGTAACCCGCACGCGAGCCTCAGGCGCCAGGCCGTCGGCCACCACCTCTCGCAACCTCGACTTGAGCGCCTCGCGTGCCTCTTCGCTTGGCGTCAATACGACGATCTTCGCGAACGAGGGATCCGGCAACTCCGGTGACAGAGCAAGGAAGAAGCGCGGTGCCCCCTGTCCGATATACGCAGTCACGACCTTGGCTTCCGGTTGCTTGGCCAACCAGGCCTCGACCTTGGCGGTGGCGGCACTCGTCTGCTCGATGGACGTCCCATACGGCATCTGCACTTCGACCAGCACTTCCGGGCGATCAGACGTCGGGAAGAACTGCTTCTTCACCACGGCCATGCCCAACACCGCCACGAAGAACGCACCGGCCACGCTGCCCGCCACCAGCCATTTGCGGCGAATCACCCAACCAAGCAGCTCGCGGAAGCGGTTGTAGCGCGGCGTGTCGTAGATCGCTTCGTGCCCGCCATCGCGCTTTGCGATTTCCGGTAGCAGCTTCACGCCGAGATACGGTGTGAACACGACAGCAACGATCCAGGAGGCGATCAGCGCGATGCCGACGATCCAAAACATGTTGCTGGTGTACTCGCCGGCAGTCGATTTGGCGAAGCCGTTCGGCATGAAGCCGATCGCGGTCACCAGCGTCCCGGCGAGCATGGGCGCGGCGGTATGACTCCATGCATAGGCAGCCGCGGCGATACGGTCGTAGCCTTCCTCCATCTTCACGACCATCATCTCGATGGCGATGATCGCATCGTCGACCAGCAGTCCCAGCGCCAGGATCAACGAGCCGAGCGTAATGCGGTCGAAGTCCTTGCCGGTGGCCGCCATGACGATGAATACCGCGGCCAGGGTCAAAGGAACCGCCGCCGCGACGACGATGCCGACGCGCCATCCCATGCTGAGAAAGCTCACGAGCATCACCACGCCGAGGGCGACGAGGAACTTGACCATGAACTCGTCAACGGCCGACCGAATGTTGACGGACTGATCCGTGACCTTGGACAGGCTTATGCCGAGCGGCATCTGCGCGTTGATGGCCGTCGCTTCGGCCTCCAGCGCCTTGCCGAGATCGAGGCCGTTCCACCCCTCGCGCATGACCACGCCGAGCAGCAAGGTCGGTTCGCCGTTGTTGCGGATCAGGAACGTCGCCGGGTCTTCGTAGCCGCGCTTCACTTCGGCGATGTCGGCGAGCTTCAGCGTACGGCCTTGCGCGGCGACAGGCGTATTGCGGATCTGCTGCAGATCATCGATGGCGCCGTCCAGCCTGATGAGGACTTGCGGGCCCTTGGCTTCGATCGAGCCGGCGGGCGTCATGGCGTTGCGGCTGTTGAGCGCGGCGAAGATGTCTCGGGGGGACACGCCCAGCGTTGCGAGGCGGTCGTAGGAGAGCTCGACGAAGATCCTTTCCGCTTGCTCGCCGATAATGTTCACCTTCTTGACGCCGGGCACGTGCAGCAGTCGTTGTCGCAACGCTTCCGCTTCGCGGACGAGGCGCCGATGAGGCTCGCCCTGCGCCTTCAACGCGTAGAGCGCAAAGGTCACGTCGGCATATTCGTCGTTCACCATCGGACCGATGACGCCACGCGGCAACTGAGGCGCCTCGTCGCCGAGTTTCTTCCGCGCCTGATAGAACTGCTCCGGGACATCGGCGGGCGGCGTGCTGTCACGCAAGACCACCGTGGTGAACGCCAGGCCCGGTCGCGTAAAGGTCTCGGTCCGGTCATACCAGCGCAGTTCCTGCATCCGCTTCTCCAACCTTTCGGCGACCAGCTCTTCCATCTCCTTTGCCGTCGCCCCCGGCCAAGCCGTGACGACGGTCATCTGCTTGATCGTGAAGGAAGGGTCTTCCGCCCGGCCCAGCATCAGGAAGGCCACGACGCCGGCGATGGAGATCGCCACGAGCAGGAACAAGGTGACGGAGCGCTCGCGTACGGCGAGGGCGGAGAGATTGAAGCCGCTCATCGCGGCCTCGCGCCGTTGACGGCCACGCTTCGTGCGGCCTCGTTTTGCGCGAGTCGCACGTGCTCGCCTTCGCGCAGCAGATGCGCACCGAGCGCCACGACGCGATCGCCGGCCTCGAGATTGCCGACGACCGAAGCCGCTTCGCCGCTGAGGCCGGCGATTTGCACCGCACGCCAAGTGACCCGAGGCGTTTCGCCTTCGACCAGCCATACGCCGGGACCCTTGCCCGGATCGAAAATCGCGCCGATCGGTACCTGCAGCGCCGGCGCGGACCGGCCGTCCGATATCTGGATGGAGATGGTCGAGCCGAGCGGCGCGTCTGCCAGACGACCCTCCAGCACGTACCGGGCCTCGAACGTCCGAGTCTGACGGTTTGCGGCGTCCGACAATTGGCGAAGTTTCGCAGGGCCCGTCAGCCCGCTTCCATACAAGGTCGCGCGGCCGGTGGATCCGATCGCCGGGCGCAGGGTTTCGGGGAGATCGATGACCGCCTCGCGACGCCCGGCATGCGCCACGCGCACGACGACTTGGCCAGCATTAACGACCTGCCCCGGCTCCGCCAGAGTCTCGACAACCACGCCGTCCGCATCAGCAAACAGGACTGCGTAGCTCGTCTCGTTGCGGGCAACGTTGGCCCGGGCTTCGGCCGCATTGAGCTCCGCGCTTGCCGCCTCGGCGGCAGCCTTGACCTTGTCATAGGCCGATGCCGAAACAAAACCCACGGCGACCAGGCCGCGGTATCGCGCCTCGTCATCCGCAGTCTGGCGCGCGCGCGCCTTGGCGGCCGCAACGGCCTCCGCGTGCGCGCGCATGGCGAGCCTCAGGTCCGTGGGATCGATACGCATGAGCGCTTGGCCGCGCTTGACGGTTTGCCCGGCATCAACCAAGCGTTCCAGGACCTTCCCGGGGACTCGGAAGCCCAAGTCGCTCTGCACGCGGGCCGCGACGATGCCGGTGAACGAACGCTCTGACTGGACGGAGCTCTCGACGGTCTCTATCCGCACCAGCGGAGGCTGCAGCCGCGGGTCAGTTGAGGAAGAAGTGGCGCCATTGCATGCCGCCAAGACGAAGGGCAACAGACCGATGAGGGTAACGAAGGGAACATCACGAAGCTGCAGCATGGGAACCTCCGGGGATTCAATAACTACGTCGGGCGCCGTGGCACGACGAGGGTGCCGACCGAAACCTGCACCGCCTCTCCTTTCTGATTCTTCGTCGTCGTTCGCACCTTGAGCAATCCTTGATGCGGCCGTGATTTCGACGGCCGCACCTCGAGCACCTCGCCCTCGACGTGCAGCTCGTCGCCCGGGCGCACGGGAACCGGCCAACGAAACTCGTCGAACCCCGCGCCGACGATACCGCCGGCGGGTCTGAAGTCGCTCGCGACGAGCAGTCGCATCGTGAGCGCGGCGGTATGCCAGCCGCTCGCCGCCAAGCCGCCGAATATCGAGCGGCGCGCGGAGTCTTCGTCCAGGTGGAACGGCTGCGGGTCGAATTCCGCCGCGAACGTCTTGATACGCTCCTTTTCGACAGTGATCCGTCCGGACAAGTAGATCTGTCCGACAGCGAAGTCTTCGAGATATTTCCCGCTCATATTGGCGATCTCCTTTGCAGCGCGGCTGCCGTGGACCACGGCCACGTCAGCGAACCGAACCAGGCGCCGCCCGCTACGGCGGCCCAATTGATGAGGCCAAAGGCGATGAGCCCGAGGCTTTGCGCCAGGAACACGTGCGAGAGCTCACCGGTCCAGCGCAGTGCGAGCCAGCCGGCGAGCGCAGCGATCGCAAGGCGCGCCACGTTGCCGAGAAGCGGCCACAGCAGCCGGCCCGCGCCTTGCGACGCGAAGTAAAGCGACAACGCGAGGCCGAACATTCCATAGAAGGGCCCCACCGTGCGCAGGTAGGTCGCTCCGGCCTCGAGCATCTGGGGATCAGTGTCGAAGAGTGAGAGCCATGCCGTCGGGAAGGCAGCGGCGCAAAGCCCGATCGCCTCGGTGAGGATGAAGGCCATGGCCGCGCCGATCCACGCGGTACGCAACGCTCGCTCGCGCTGTCCCGCACCGATGCTCGTGCCAACGATCGCGACCAGCGGGGCGCCGAGGCCGAAGACGAGCGGCACCAGCAGATATTCGAGCCGCGCGCCGGTGCCGTAGCCAGCGATCGCGGCCGGGCCGAACTCGGCGACGAACGCGGTGCCGATGATGATGGTGAGATTCGTCGCCACGGTGACAAGCGCGGCCACCGCACCCACGCGGAGGATGTCGCGAAACAGCGGCCAGCGGAAGCGCAGCGCGCGCAGCGACGGGTGCAGCACGCTCCGTCCGCTCCACAGGTAGGCGGCAAGCGCGAGGCAACCCAGGGCATAGTACGAAACAAGCGCCACCGCACCGCCCGCGATCCCGAGCGCCGGGAACGGTCCCCAGCCGAAGATGAGCGCCGGCGACGCCGGTACGAGGATCACCACGCCGATGCACGTGACAGCCGCCGGGAACGCCATGTTGCCGGTACCGCGGAGGACGGCGCCGAGCGAGTTGAAGAGCCACACCAGCACCGCGCCGGCGAAAACCCAGTTCGAGTACGCCAGCGCGGCCTCGAGCGCACGGCCGCTTCCGCCCATCGCCTGGTAAAGCCACCGCCCGCCGCCCACCACAGCGATGGTGAATGCCGCACCCAAGCCGAGCGCGATGACCAGAGCATGCAACGCCAGCGCGTTAGCATCCGCGCGGCGCCCGGCGCCCAGCGCCCGCGCGATCGACGAGGCGATGCCGCCGCCCATCGCGCCGGCGGACATCATCTGCATCAGCATCACGACCGGGAAAACCAGAGCGACGCCGGCAAGCGCGTCAGTGCCAAGCTTGCCGATGAAGTAGGTTTCCACGAGGCCCGCGGCGGCCTGGGCCAGCATGACCAGCATGTTCGGCGCCGCGAGCCTGAGCAGCAGCGGCGCGATCGGCGCCTCGAGCAGCGCGCGCGTGCGCGCATCCATGCGCTCGCTCACGACGGCTGCTCGAAGACCAGGCATGTCGTGGTCCCATGCGCGTAGAGCTTGCCGTCCGGACCAATGAGGCGCGCTTCGGACGTCGCCATCTGCCGACCAAGGTGAATGAGCTTTCCTTCCGCTCGCACGAGCGGCACCGCGTCGGTGAGCGCGCGCACGATGTTCACCTTTAGCTCGAGCGTGGTGTATCCCCTGGCCGCCGGGAGCGCAGAATGCACCGCGCAGCCGAGCGCGGAGTCGAGCAGCGTCGCGAACCAGCCGCCGTGTACGCTGCCCAGCGGGTTGTAATGCCTGCGCTGCGGCCGGCCTTGGAACACCGCAACGCCCGGTTCGATACGGATCGGTACGAAGTCGAGCGTCTCGCCGATCAGCGGGCTCGGCAGTTCGCCTGAGAAAATCGCCTGCAGCGTCTTGAGGCCGGTGCGGCCGCGCGCCTGCTCGGGCCGCACATAGCCCGACGCGGCGAGCCGTGCGCGCACCGCCTGCTCTTCGGCGCGCCAGCGGGCGAGGGTGTCTTCGGTCATATGACGTTCAGAACGTCGAGCCGCAGGTTCTTTCGAATGCCGGCGTCCACCATGCCGGCGGGCGCAAATGTCCGCAGCAATTGCAGGAAGTTCGCGCGCCCACCGGCTGCGTATCGGATTCTTGGGTGAGCCGCGGTGGCAGCTTTCAGCACGGTGTCGGCCACGACACCCGGCTCGTCTGCATCCGCGATCATCTCCGCCAGCCTCTTGCCTACGGCCGCACGCGGCCCGCGATACTCATCGAGCTTGGCGTCGGGTTCCAGCAAGTTGGCGTCGAACTTTGTCTTGGTGTTCGCCGGCTCGACGACCGACACCCGGATCCCCATCGTGCGCAGCTCATGGTCGAGCGACTCAGAATAACCTTCGACCGCGTGCTTGGTCGCCGCATAGAGCGCCATGTACGGCATCGGCAGGAAACCAAATACCGAGCCGATGTTGATGATGCGACCACCGCCTTGGTGCCGCATGTGGGGCACGACGGCGCGGGTCATGCGGACGAGCCCGAAGAAGTTCGTGTCGAAGATCGACCGGGCCTGCGCGATCGAGCTCTCCTCCGCTCCGGCAGGGGCAGTGCTGAAGCCGGCGTTGTTCACGAGCAGGTCGATGCGGCCCTCCAGCCGTATGACTTTGGCGACGGCCGCTTCAACGGATTCATCGCGGGTCACGTCGAGCGGCAGCATCTCGAACGATCGCTCGCCCGCTGGAGCTCCCCGCCTGCTGGTGCCGTAGACCTTGTAGCCGGCCAGCGCGAGCCGCTTCGCCGTGGCTTCGCCGATGCCCGAGGAGGCGCCCGTAACGAGCGCGATGCGTTGTTTGATCGTCATTGGAGTTCCTTCCGTGTGATATGATAAACGTCATATTCGAAGTCAAAAAAACTAGCCGGCCGCCGCGCGAACCAGCTCGCGCGCTGCCTTGCGGATGCGGTTGGAAAGCTGTGAATCGTCCACCGCGCGCGCCAGGACCAACGCGCCAACCAGGGTCGCGGCGATGCCCATCGCCTTGTCGTGGGCTGCGCTCCTGCCCCATTCGGGGAACTGGCGTTCGATGAGGCCAATGATGTCCTTGATGCGCCGGCTCGCCGCACGGCGCACTTCCGCTTGCTGTCGCGGCACTTCGCTCCCTGCCGCGGCGATAGCGCAGCCCTGCTCCGGAGCGGCCACGTGCCGGTCGGAAAGATAGGTGTTGACGAGCGCCATGAGCTCTTGGCCCGGCTTTGCCGCCGCTATCGCCCGGGTGAGGTTCTCGATCGATTCCGCACCTGCCTGGTCGGCGGCCGCCGCCAGGAGCGCGTCGCGCGACTCGAAGTGCGCATAGAACCCGCCGTGCGTGAGCCCGGCCTCCTTCATCACGTCGGCGACCCCGACGCCCTCGTAGCCGTGCTTGCGGATGGCGCGCGCGGCTGCGCGCAGGATGCGCTCGCGCGTCTGCTCCTTCTTGGAACCTGCCTTGACTTCGCGCATATGATATTCATCATATTTTATCTTTCGACTCCTGTCAAGTGACTGGTAGGCCGTGGCGGATTCGAACCGCCGACCAACGGAATAAAAGCGCTTCGGGCGGGGCTTCAGCCGTCTAAACCTGCAGCAGATGCTGGCGTTCTATCGGGAATCGCCGTCCGGGATGATTCGTCAGACACCGTCTGGCAAATCTTTAGGCAGGGCAGCGCCGTCGTTGCCTGCTGCGGCCGCGCTCAACCTCACAAGAACAAGACCGCGATGCGTAAGAAGTCGCGAACAACCCGGCTCGAAGGACGAAACGGAGGTGGATGCATGGATGCGCGAGCAGATGGCCAAGGCGGCGCAGCCGGCACGTGTGGAGGGGGTGCGGGGTTTCGCTACGTCCGGTAACATGCGCTTTCGAGCATGCATCACCTTCATTAGCCGTCGAAATCCCCACGCCTTCGTAGTTGGCGGTAGTTCCGACGGTATCCCATGTATGCATCTGCCAAAAAATCACCTTCCCACAGGGCCTTACGGCCTGGGGTTGATAATCGAGTGGGAGTGACCCAAATCATATGCAAAACTATTGATAATTTGTCGAGTTTAGCGTATGGTACGGCATGGCTTCCCTCGATTCCTACCTCGACGATCTGCTCGGCCGCGGTCGTGCCTACTTCTCCCGGAATGAGGCCCTTGCGGCGCTCGGATTGAAGCCCTCGGCGCTCGCGGCGGTGATCACCCGTTCGGTCAATAAGCGCCGCTTGGCAAATCCCAGGCACGGCTTCTATCTCGTCCTGCGCCCCGAAGATCAGGTCGCCGGCGCGCCGGACCCGGTAAAGTGGATCGACCCGCTGATGAAACATCAGGGGATCGACTACCGCATTTCTCTGCTGCGTGCGGCGGCGTTCCACGGCGCCTCGCACCAGGCCAGCATGGTCTTCCAGCTCGTCGTCCCCAGGCAGTTACGCGACTTCGATCTGGGTCGTCACCGCCTGCAGTTCCTGTATCAGGGTCCGGACGCATTCAACCAGGTCAATCAGCCGTCGTTGGTCGGCCACATGAAGAGCGACGCCGGCTTCGCCACGGTGGCTGGCGTCGAGCTGACGCTGCTCGACTGCGTGCGCTACTTTCACAAGGCAGCTGGCATCAACGGCGTTGCGCAGATTGTCAAGGATATCGGCGCCAAGGCCAGCCCGCGCCTGCTGCAGAAGGCGGCCGGCGCCTACGAGAACTCGGCGGTCCGCCGGCTTGGCTACCTGCTCGACCTGGCGGGACACGCTCGCCAAGCCGATGCGCTGCAAGCGTTCGCGAAACAGGCCAGGACGGCACTGCCGCTCGATCCGGCCGTCAAGTCACTCGTGAAGGCTTTGGCACAGACTGGCGAGCGAAATCCAAGGTGGAAGCTCCTGATCAATGAAGGGGTGGAGATCGCAGAGTGATTCCCACCGCCTTCCTGCAAGCGTGGAGTACGAAAGCGCATTGGCCGGACCTGCGACAGGTCGAGCAGGACCTGATCATCTGTCGCGCCCTGTGCGACCTGTTCAATGCGCCGGCATTGACGGGGAAGATTGCATTCCGCGGCGGCACGGCTATCCACAAGCTGCTCTTCAAGCAACCGCTGCGCTACTCGGAGGACATCGACCTGGTTCAGGCGCAACCCGAACCCATCGGTGACACGGTCGACGCGATTCGTGCGGCGCTGTCGTGGCTCGGGAAATGCAGCCGGGAGCAGGCTGGGCACTCGATGCACCTGGTGTTCAGGTTCACGCCCGAGGTCGATGCGCAGGTGACGCTCAAGTTGAAGGTCGAGGTCAACACTCGGGAGCACGCGAGCTTGCTTGGTGTTCGACATTATCCCTTTGCGGTGGAAAACGACTGGTACCGCGGAAAGGCAGAGATTGCCTCCTTCGAGCCCGAGGAACTGTTCGGCACGAAGCTGCGCGCACTACTGCAGCGGCGCAGGAACCGTGACCTGTTCGATCTGCACCAGGGACTCGAACAGCTGCCGCTGGCTCCGGAGAAAGTCATCGCCTGCTTCGACCACTACCTGGCCCTCGAGGGTAAGCCAATCACGCGAGCGATTGCAGAACAGCGCATGCTGGAGAAGTTGACGCGAAGCCTGACCGAAGACGTCGCGCCAATGCTGCCAGCAGGGATGCGCTGGAACGATGCGGACGCCATCCAGGCATTCGAGCGCGTCTGGACCGAGCTGATCGAGCGCATCAGCGGAGAGACATGGAAGCTCTCTGATGCGGTCATCGGGGAATTGCGTGCAAAGCGATACCCGTCGCTGCTGACGCCCCGAGATCGGATACAGCCGCGATGACAGACAAGGGTTCAACGGTGAAACGGCAGCCTGCTTCCGACCGGTCCATCAAGGAACCGAAGCTCTCTCGCGCCCATCCGCCGGTCGACCTCGCTCCCGCCGATTGGCAACGCGCACTGCGCCGTCAGTTCGGGCGCGACCAGGCGTTCGTGCTGGAAAATCGGGGCGATCAACTGTTCTTTTCGGAGTTTCGCGTCAGCAACCCGCAGTCGAAGGCCAGCTACCGCGTGGCGATACGCGGCCTTAATGCCGGCGACAACTACTGCTCCTGCCCGGACTACGCCACCAACGAACTGGGCACCTGCAAGCACATCGAGTCCGTTCTCGCTAGGCTCGAGAAGAAGCGCGGGGCGAAGGCCGCCTTTGCCCAGGGGTGGCGTCCGGCATTTTCCGAGATCTACCTGCGTAACGACGGTGCGCGCGCGGTGTACTTCCGCGCCGGATCGGACTGCCCACCGGCCGTGATGAAAGCGGCGTCGAGGCTTTTCGACACCTCGCGCTGCGGCGTCCTACCGGAGGAACGCTTCGGCGAGCTGGAGCATCTCCTCGCGACGGCGGCGAAAAGCGGCCACGAACTACGCGCCTACGACGATGCGCTCGACTTTCTCGCTGGCCGGCGCGATGCGGCGCAGCGGGCGGAGGTTCTCGGCAGCCTGTTCCCGCGCGGCGCGTCCGACAGCAAGCTGGCGCAACTGCTCAAGACGCCGCTGTATCCATACCAGGCCGATGGCGCGCTCTTCGCGGTGCGCGCCGGCCGCGCGCTGATCGGCGACGAGATGGGGCTCGGCAAGACCATCCAGGCCATTGCGGCGACGGAAATCCTGGCGCGACATTTCGGCGTCGCGCGCGTGTTGGTGGTGTGCCCGACCTCGCTCAAGTACCAGTGGCAAAGCGAAATCAGCCGCTTTTCCGGCCGTGCGGCGCGGGTGATGGCCGGCGGCCGGGCGCAGCGGCAGAAGGATTTCAGCGCCGACGATTTCTGCAAGATCACCAACTACGAAAAGCTGAAGCCCGATCTCGACCTGATCGCCGAGTGGGCTCCGGAACTGGTGATCGTCGACGAGGCGCAGCGCATCAAGAACTGGAACACTATCGCCGCGCGGGCGCTGAAGCGCATCGACAGTCCATACGCCCTGGTGCTCACAGGCACCCCGCTCGAAAACAAGCTCGAGGAGCTGATCTCGATCGTGCAGTTTGTCGACCAGCACCGGCTGGGACCCACCTGGAAGCTGCTGCACGAGCACCAGGTCAAGGATGAATTCGGCCGCGTCACCGGCTATACGGGGCTGGAGAAAATCGGCCAGACGCTGGCGCCGATCCTGATCCGCCGGCGCCGGTCCGACGTCCTGACACAGCTGCCCAGTCGCACCGACCAGAACCTGCTGGTGCCGATGACCGAGATGCAGATGGTGCACCACCAGGAGAATGCCGACATCGTGGCGCAGATCGTGAAGCGCTGGCGCAGGACGAAGTTCCTGTCGGACAAGGACCAGCGGCGGCTGACCTGTGCCCTGCAGAACATGCGCATGTCCTGCAACAGCACCTATCTGCTGGACCATGAAACTGACCACGGCGTCAAGGCCGACGAACTGGCGGCGCTGCTCGATGGCGTCTTCGTACGGCCGGACGCGAAGGCGGTCGTGTTCAGCCAGTGGACGCGCACCCATGACATCGTCATCCGCAGGCTGGAAGATCGCGGCATCGGCTACGTCAGTTTCCATGGCGACGTGCCTTCGGAAAGGCGCCCAGCGCTCGTCGAACGCTTTCGCGTCGATCCGGACTGCCGCGTCTTCCTGTCCACCGACGCGGGCGCGGCGGGACTGAACCTCCAGCACGCCTCGACGCTGGTGAACATGGACCTGCCATGGAACCCGGCGCTTCTGGAGCAGCGCATCGGGCGCATTCACCGCATGGGTCAGAAGCGCCCGGTGCAGATCGTCAATTTCGTCGCCAAGGGCACCATCGAAGAAGGAATGCTCTCGGTGCTCGCCTTCAAGCGCTCGCTTTCGGCGGGCATCTTGGATGGCGGCCAAAGCGAGATCTCGCTCGGCGGCTCGCGCCTGAGTCGCTTCATGAAGGAAGTTGAGAACGTCACCGGCCGTATGGGCAAGGGCGAAGCGATGATGCCGGCGGAAGAGGCGGCGAGCGTCGCCAGCGCACCGGTGGAATCGCCGATCGAGGCGGCCGCCGCTGACGAGTCTGCCGTGGCTGGCGACATCGCATCGGCAACCGACGCTTCCGCACCGGAAGCTGCCGCGCCAGCGCCGCAGGAAGCGGGCGTCGATCCCTGGGGCGTGCTGCTGCAAGCCGGCGCGCAATTGGTTGCGGCGCTGAGCGCGGCCGGCGATGCCGAGGCAACGTCGCATCCCTGGCTCGAGCGCGACCCGGCGACCGGCGCGCGCAGCCTCCGGCTGCCATTGCCGCCGCCGCAGACAGCGCGACGACTGGCCGACGCCCTCTCGGCGATTGCGGACTCGCTGCGTGGAACGAGGGCGGGCGAATGACTGGACGTCGGTGCGCCGACAGACTTCGATAGATCTCGGAGGGCAGGCTTTCGGGAAATCGCTCGGAAACCCGCGCCAATGCTGGGCCTTCGCAACTTGATGGCAAATATGACGGTACGAATGAGTGGCGCAGCATCAACCTCTATAGGTGATAACGGCTTGCAGGTACCGTTGGTAATTGAGTGGAGTAGGGGCACCCGGGACATATGGCCATTTCTCATGACTGGTTGTAGAATGTGGTCATGAAACAGGTATCGGCTGCCAAGTTCAAGGAACAGTGCCTCGCCTTGCTCGACCAGGTGGACCGGGACGGGATCGTGATCACGAAGCGGGGGAAACCCGTGGCTAAGCTGATTCCGCTCGGCGCGGACTCGGCGAGCCTGATCGAGTCGCTCAAGCACAAGGTCAAGATCAAGGGCGATATCCTGTCCACCGGCGTGCGGTGGGATGCTCAACGTTGACACGCACGTCCTGTTGCATGCCGTCACGAGCCAGCTGAGACCCGCCGAACTCCGGCTGCTGCAGAACGACATCTGAAGCATCTCCGCCATCGTGCTCTGGGAGATCGCCAAGCTCGCGCAACTCGGGCGTATCGCCGTCGACCTTGACGACCCGGAGGTCGTCCGGGTACTGGCGCGGCTGCATGTCTGGCCGCTGACCCGGGAAATCGCCCGGGCAAGCACCCGCTTGGACGTCCGCGGAGACCTGGCGGACGAACTCATTGGCGCCACGAGCGTGGTGCACAAGATCCCATTGGTTACGCGAGACCGCGCTCTGCTGCGCTCGAAGATCGTGCTGCTGGCACGCTGAGCAGCCCTACGTACGACGTCTCCTCGAAGCCGCCGGCGACAATCGAGTGGAAGCAAGGAGAGCGACATGACAAGGGCAAGGTCCAAGCGGGCTCGTACGCACAAGCGCAATCTGTTTGCCGAGTTGACGGAAGGCATGTCGGCGCTCGCGCAAGCGCGGCAAGGGAGGCGCACCCTTCGCACGCATGCGGTCGACTTCAAGCCTGCTCCTAAGGTCACGCCCCGGGAGCTAGTGCGCGTTCGCCAACGCCCCAAAGTCTCGAGGGGGGCTGTTCGCCGCCTATCTGCGCACGAACGTACGCACTCTGGAGAACTGGGAGCAGGGGCGGGCGAAACCCAATGCGCAGGCGGCGTTGCTCATCAGTCTCGTGAAACGCTTCCCGGATACGGTCGAGCGGCTCGCCGCGATCTGAACGACAGTTCTCAGGCAGGGGGCTTGCATGAACGAGCCGTTCTGCGCTTGCTTTCGGCTGGACGGGCAACGACGCGGGAGACGTCGAGATCGTGGACTACCACTGACGAAGACGGACATGAGCAGGAAGCTGAAACCCGTGTCGCCGGGCGAGATGCTCGCTGAGGAGGTCCTGAAGCCGTTGGGGATGAGCAACTACCGGCTGGCGAAGGAGATCAGGGTACCTGCGCAGCGCATCGGCGAAATCCTTGCTGGCAAGCGGGCCATCACTGCCGATACCGATCTGCGGCTGTGCCGCCTCTTCGGACTCTCGGATGGCTGGTGGCTGCGCCTGCAAGCCGATTACGACACCGAAATCGCAAAGGCGGCGCTCGCGAAGACATTGGCGAAGATCAAGCCCTGGACACATACGGCCGAGGACAAGGCGCCTGCACATTGAAAAGGTGATGGATGCGCGGGCGTCGCTTCCGGAGAAGAATGGCTCAACGAGCAATCGCCAGCGAACATTGAAAACCGGAGCTCCGCTCCCTCACCGTTCAACAGCGAGCGGGACATTGCCCGCGCCAGATGCGACGGGCTATGCGCTCAACTTGCCCTCAAGGTAACACCCCGGGCGCGCCATCATGAGCCCGCCGATGGTCATCGGGGCCAAGGTGGCCACGTAAACCCAGAGCGGCGTCGTCCAGCCGCCGGTGGCGGCGTAGAGCCATCCGCCCAGCAGCGGCCCCAGCGTGCCGGCGAGATAACCGATGCCCATGGCGAAGCCGGCGAGGGTCGCCGAGCCGATGGGCGTACGGGTACGCAGGTTGAACATGGCGATCGCGAGCGGGAATGCGCCGCCGGCCAGGCCGGCGACCAGCGCCAGCAGCCACGGCGGCCCTATGCCGAGGATCATGCCCACATACCCGGCCGGTCCCGCCGCCACCAGCAGGGCAGCAAGCGGCATCGGATTCTTCATCTTGTTGGCGATGAGCGGCGTCACGAAGGCCATCGGAAGCGTCATGAACGTATAGACGGAGAAGGCCGCGCCCGCCGCATCCCGATCCAGGCCGAGATGCTGCTGCATGATGGTCGGTAGCCACGCCAGCATCGCGTAGATGTTGAGCGAGGCCATGGCGTAGAACAGCGCCGTGCCCGCGGCCACCGGCCTGGTGACCAGCTGCGCCAGGCCCAGCTTCGCCG
>DAIDAU010000488.1 GCA_027310465.1 Rhodocyclaceae bacterium | reverse complement strand
GTCGACGAGCTCGCCGTGCCACTCGCCTTCCGTGATGATCGGCTGCGGGTCGTCGGCGTGGCGCACGAACACCAGCACGCAGACGTAATGGGCGCGGCGGTCGCTCTTGCCGGCCAGGTCCGCGAGCATCTTCTGGTTGTTGCGCTGGTCGGACTTCGGCTCGCCGGCGTAGCGCGCCGAGTGGACGCCGGGCTCGCCGCCGAGCGCCGAAAGGCAGATGCCCGAATCGTCGGCCATGGCCGGCAGCCCCGTCAGGCGCGCGGCGTGACGGGCCTTGGCGAGCGCGTTCTCGACGAAGGTGAAATGCGGCTCTTCGGCCTCGGTGACGCCGAGCTGCGCCTGGGAGATGACTTCGAAATCGATGATGGCGAGCATCTGCGCGAACTCGCGCAGCTTGCCGGGATTGTTGGAAGCGACGACGAGCTTCTTCATTGCGCGAGGGCCTCCTGTTGCGCCGCGATGATCTTGCGGATGCCGTCGCGGCCAAGTTCGAGCAGCGTGTCGAGCTCGGCGCGCGAGAACGGCGCGCCTTCGGCCGTGCCCTGCACCTCGACGATGCCGCCGCTGCCGGTCATCACCAGGTTCATGTCGGTGTCGCAGCCGGAATCCTCGATGTAGTCGAGATCGAGCACCGGCGCGCCCTCGAAGATGCCCACCGACACGGCGGCGATGTAGTCGCGCATCGGATTGCTCTTCAGGACGCCGGCCGCGACCAGCGTGGCGCAGGCGTCGTGCAGCGCCACGCAGGCGCCGGTGATCGAGGCGCAGCGCGTGCCGCCGTCGGCCTGGAGGACGTCGCAGTCGAGCGTGATCTGGCGCTCGCCGAGCGCGGGAAGGTCGGTGACGGCGCGCAGGCTGCGGCCGAACAGGCGCTGGATCTCCTGGGTGCGGCCGGTCTGCTTGCCCTTGGCGGCTTCGCGCGCCGTGCGCGTGTGCGTCGAGCGCGGCAGCATGCCGTACTCGGCCGTCACCCAGCCCTGGCCCTTGCCGCGCAGGAAGCCCGGCACGCCGTCCTCGACGCTCGCCGTGCACAGCACGCGGGTGTTGCCGAATTCCACCAGCACGCTGCCTTCGGCGTGCATGGTGAAGTTGCGGGTGATGCGCAGGTCGCGCAACTGGCCCGGTTGTCTGCCGCTGGGTCTCATTCGTTCCTTTCGTCTCGGGAGTATTTCTGGATGGCGCCGCGGATTTCCTCGATGGCCCGGTCGATGTCGTCTTCCGTCAGGTCCTGGTCGCGCGCGCGCGGCGAGTCGAAGTCTTCCATCAGCGTGGTGTGCATGTCCAAGGGCATGGTCGTGGTTTCGATCATGCCCGTCGTGTCGTCGCCGTAGTTCTCTTCCCAGTTCAGCGCGATCAGGGACAGATTGTCGCAGGTTTCGCCGGCGCGGGACTCGGCTTCGTCGAGCAGGCGCGGCACGCCGTCCTTGACGTTGGCGCGGCCGAGCGTCGCCACCAACAGCTCCTCGTCGACGGGCCCCCAGACGCCGTCGGTGCACAGCGCGATGACGTCGCCGGCGCACAGCGTGGTCTTGCGCGAGAAGTCGATCTGCGGCGTGTGGTCGCCGCCCAGGCAGCTATAGACGCGGTTGCGCGCCGGGTGGCGGCGCGCCTCGTCGGGCGAAAGCTGGCCCTGGTCGACCAGCGCCTGCACGCGCGAGTGGTCGCGCGTCCCGGCCAGCACGCGGCCGTCGCGGATCACGTAGAGCCGCGAGTCGCCGGCATGCGCCCAGTAGGCGACGCTGTCCTGCACGATGCAGGCGACGCAGGTGGTGCGCGGCACCTCCGGCAGGCCCTGCGCCGCGGCGTGGTCGATGATCGCCTGGTGCGCGTTGGTGAGTCCCCAGGAGAGGAACAGGAAGGGGTCGGGCAGGCGCGGCGACGATTCGCGCTCGAAGGCGTCGGTCAGGTACTGCACGGCGACCTGCGCCGCCACCTCGCCGCGCAGGTGGCCGCCCATGCCGTCGGCCACCGCCATGAACAGCGACTCGCGCGAGTAGCTGTAGGACAGCCGATCCTGGTTGATGCGGCGCTTGCCGATGCGGCTTTCGTGGAAGATGCTGAATTTCATCGTGCTCACTTTCCTATCAGGCCTTTCAGGCGACGGCTCAGCGTGTCGGCCCAGGAGGCGTCGCGCTGCGGTTCGCCGCCCTCGGCCAGCGCCTTCTGCAGCGCGAACACCGAAAGCGGCCGCTCGAGGTAGTCGAGCTGCATGCACCAGTCGACGGTCTCGAGCAGCTGCTGCGAATACTTGCCGGCCCAGCGCGTCCCGGCCGGCACGAACTCGGCCTTGTTGGCGAGCCGCGCGCTGGCCGCGGGCGGCATCGTTCCGCCGAGCATGGTGTAGATGCTGGCGCCGACGGCGTAGATGTCGGTCCACGGCCCGAGCTGGTCGGGCGCCTCGTACTGCTCCGGCGCCGCGAAACCCGGCGTGTACATCGGCTTGAGGCTCGGCCCGTCGGCGGCGAGCGCCTGGCGCGCCGCGCCGAAATCGAGCAGCACCGGCGCGCCGTCGTTGCGCAGATAGATGTTGGCCGGCTTGATGTCGAGGTGCAGCAGCTTCTGCGCGTGCACCTCGCGCAAGCCGTTGAGCAGCCGCGAGAAGACGCTGCGCACGAAGCTCTCCTTGATCGTGCCCTTGGCCCTGCGCACGTGCTGGATGTGCTCGTGCAGCGTGCGCCCGCGCTCGTACACCATCACCATGTACACGGTCTCGTTGGCGCGGAAGAAGTTCAGCACGCGCACGATGTTCGGGTGGTTGAGGTGCGCCAGCGAGCGGCCTTCCTCGAAGAAGCACTTCATGCCGTGGCGGAAGGCGCTGCGGTGCTCCTCCGAGATCACCGGCACCGATCCTTCGGCGCGCAGCGCCAGCGCATTCGGCAGGTATTCCTTGATCGCCACCGGCATGTCGTCCTCGTCGTACGCCAGGTAGACGATCGAGAAGCCGCCCACCGACAGCTGCCGTTCGATGCGGTAGCGGTCGAGCTGGAATCCGCAGGGCAGCGGCTGGTTGGACTGCTGGCTGGGCATGACGAGGGGGCGAAGCGCGCCTATGACAAGGCTCCACGGTCTATACTCGCACGATTGTACGATTAGCCGTGACCCTGTCCACAATGACGATATACAGCATGACCGGCTATGCCGCCGGCACGATCGAGCTGGCGGCAGCCTCGCTCCACATCGAAGTCCGCAGCGTCAATTCGCGCTTCCTCGACGTCGGCTTCCGCTGCAACGACGAATTGCGCTTCCTCGAAATGCCGCTGCGCGAGAAGGTCGCGGCGGCCGTCGCGCGCGGCAAGGTGGAATGCCGGCTGAACCTCTCGCCGCAGACGACCAGCGTGCGCGAACTCGCGGTGAACACCGGCCTGATCGCGCAACTCGCGCAGCTCGAAGGCGCGGTGCGCGCGGCCTTGCCGACCGCGGCGCCGCTGTCCGTCGCCGAAGTGCTGCGCTGGCCCGGGGTGGTGGGCGACGAGACCGTCGATCCCGAACGCTTGCAGGCGGCGGCGCTGGCGCTGGCCGACGACGTGCTGAAGGACTTCCTCGCCACGCGCGAGCGCGAAGGCGCGAAGCTGGCGGCGATGATCCTCGAGCGCGTCGCGCTGATGCGCGAGCTGACCGCGCAGGTCGGTCCGATGCTGCCCGCCGCCATCGCCGAGTACGAGACGCGGCTGTCGGCCAAGCTGCGCGAGGCGGTCGCCAATCTCGACGAGGAGCGCATCCGCCAGGAGATGGGGCTGTTCGCCGTGCGCGTCGACGTCGCCGAGGAACTGTCGCGCCTGGCGACGCATCTCGACGAACTCGAGCGCATCGTCAGGAAGGGCGGCGCCGTCGGCAAGCGCCTCGATTTCCTGATGCAGGAGCTCAACCGCGAAGCCAATACGCTCGCCTCCAAGTCGGTCGCCGCCGAAATCACCGCCATCGCGCTCGAGCTCAAGCTGCTGATCGAGCAGGTGCGCGAGCAGGTCCAGAACCTGGAGTGACCATGGCGGACAGCACCAACGCCGGAAGCCTCTTCGTCGTCTCGGCGCCTTCGGGCGCCGGCAAGACCACTCTCGTCAAGCTGCTGCTCGAGCGCGACCACGAGGTGCGCCACTCGGTCTCGTACACGACGCGCGCGCCGCGCCCCGGCGAGCAGGACGGGCGCGAGTACAACTTCATCGACGTGCCGACCTTCATCGCCATGCGCGGGCGCGGCGACTTCCTCGAGTCGGCGGAAGTGCACGGCAACTTCTACGGCACCTCGCGCGTCTGGCTGGAAGACCAGACGCGCGCCGGCCACGACGTGCTGCTCGAGATCGACTGGCAGGGCGCGCAGCAGGTCAAGAAGCTGTTCCCCGAGGCGATCGGCATCTTCATCATGCCGCCGTCGGTCGAGGAGCTCGAGCGGCGGCTGCGCGGCCGCGGCCAGGACAGCGAGGAAGTGATCCAGCGCCGCGTCGCCGCCGCGCTGGGCGAAATGGCGCACGTCGGCGAGTTCGACTTTGTTATAATCAACAACAACTTGCAGGAGGCGCTGGAGGATCTGCGCGCCGCCGTGCGGGCTTCCCGCCAGCGCTTCGCGAAGCAGGCGGCCCGCCACCCGGAAGTTTTCCGTTTCCTGAATACCCGATAGAGGACCCCCCATGGCCCGCGTGACCGTTGACGATTGCCTGAAAAGAATCCCGAACCGCTTCCAGCTGACCCTCGCCGCGACCTACCGCGCGCGCCAGATCACCATGGGCAGCACGCCGCAGGTGGATGCCGGGCGCGACAAGCCCACCGTGGTCGCCCTGCGCGAGATCGCGCAAGGCCTCGTCGGCCTCGAAATCCTCAACCGCGGGCAAGCCTGACCCGCATGAGGCGGACGGAAGAGCATGTCCGCGCCGCTGAAGTCCGCATCAGTGCCGGCTCCTGAAGCCGACGAAACCCCGATCCACTCGTTCGAGATGCATCCGCCGGTCGACCTGGCGGACGACCTCGAGCGCTTCAAGCAGCGCATCTCGGCCTACCTGAAGCCGGATGACGCGGCGCGCGTCGAGGCGGCCTACCGCTTCGCCTTCGACGCCCACCGCGGCCAGTTCCGCTTCAGCGGCGACCCCTACATCTCGCATCCGCTGGCCGTCGCCGAGACGCTGGCGGAATGGCAGCTCGACACGCAGGCGCTGACGGCGGCGCTGCTGCACGACGTGATGGAGGACACCACCATCACCAAGGCGCAGATCGCCGACGCCTTCGGCAAGGTCGCCGCCGAACTCGTCGACGGCGTCTCCAAGCTCGACAAGATCGAGAACCAGTCCTACGAGGAGGCGCAGGCGGAGAACTTCCGCAAGATGCTGCTGGCGATGGCGCGCGACATGCGCGTCATCCTGATCAAGCTCGCCGACCGCCTGCACAACATGCGCACGCTCGACGCGCTGCGCCCCGACAAGCGCCGCCGCGTGGCGCGCGAGACCATCGAGATCTACGCGCCGATCGCCAACCGCATCGGCTTCAACACGCTCTATCGCGAGTTGCAGGAGCTGGCGTTCCGCCACCTCTATCCCGTGCGCTACCGCGTGCTCGCCAAGGCGCTCAAGGCGGCGCGCGGCAACCGCCGCGAAGTGGTCGGCAAGATCCTCGAGGCGATCAAGAAGCGCCTGCCCGAAGCCGGCCTGCAGGCCGAAGTCCTCGGCCGCGAGAAGACGCTCTACAGCATCTACCGCAAGATGCGCGAGAAGAACCTGTCGTTCTCGCAGGTGCTCGACATCTACGGCTTCCGCGTCATCGTCAGGGACGTCCCGAGCTGCTATCTGGCGCTCGGCGCGCTGCACAGCCTCTACAAGCCGGTGCGGGGCAAGTTCAAGGACTACGTGGCGATCCCGAAGGCCAACGGCTACCAGTCGCTGCACACCACGCTGATCGGCCCCTACGGTACGCCGGTCGAGATCCAGATCCGCACCGCCGAGATGAACCACGTCGCCGAGTCGGGCGTCGCCTCGCACTGGCTCTACAAGGACGACCATCCGCTCACCGACGTGCAGAAGACCACGCACAAGTGGCTGCAGTCGCTGCTCGAGCTGCAGTCGGCGTCGGGCGATTCGACCGAGTTCCTCGAACACGTCAAGGTCGATCTGTTCCCCGGCGAGGTCTACGTGTTCACGCCGCGCGGCAAGATCCTGGCGCTGCCCCGCGGCGCCACGCCGGTCGACTTCGCCTACGCTGTGCACACCGACATCGGCAACCGCTGCGTCGCCTGCCGCATCAACTTCGAGTCGATGCCGCTGTGCACCGAGCTGCGCAACGGCGACCGCGTCGAGATCATCACCGCGCCGCTGGCGGCGCCGAATCCGAACTGGCTCACCTACGTGCGCACGGCGCGGGCGCGCGCGCAGATCCGGCATTTCCTCAAGAACCAGCAGCACGAGGAGTCCACCGCGCTCGGCGAGCAGCTGCTGGCGCAGGCGCTGCGCACCATGAACATCGACATCCGCGGCGTGGCGACCAATGTCTGGGACCGCTTCCTGCGCGCCGTCGGCGTCAAGTCGAAGCAGGAAGTGCTGTCCGACATCGGCCTGGGCAAGCGGCTGCCGGCGATCGTGGCACGGCGGCTGGCGGGCGGCCTCGAGTCGAAGAAGGCCGAGGCGGAAACGCCGGCCAAGGCCGCGAGCACCATCCTGATCCACGGCAACGAAGGCGTCGCCGTGCAGCTCGCCAAGTGCTGCCGGCCGATTCCCGGCGACCCGATCATCGGCATCATCCGCAAGGGCCAGGGGCTCATCGTGCACACGCACGACTGCCGCACGCTGGCGCGCTCGCGCCGCGACCGCGCCTCGTGGGTCGACGTCGCCTGGGCGCCCGACATCAGCCGCAGCTTCGACGTCAACATCCGCATCGTCGCCACCAACCAGCCCGGCGTGCTGGCGAAGATGTCGGCGGCCATCGCCGGCGAGGAATCGAACATCGTGAACGTCAGCATGGACGCCGACGATCACGGCGGCACCACCTCGGTCTATTTCACGCTGCAGGTGTCCGGCCGCATCCATCTCGCGCGTATACTCCGCAGCCTGCGGCGCATTCCCGAAGTGGTGCGCATCGGGCGCCTCAAAGACTGACCTTAATCGAGAGGAAGATCAAATGGCCGAATACGTCTCCGACCACACCGCGTTCATGCGCGAATGGCTGGCGAAGAATCCGGAGGAGCGCGACGTCCAGAAGGCCGGCCGCGCCCTGTGGTGGGACAAGGGTCCGCACGAGGCGGACACGGTGAAGCGCCTGGCCGAAGCGCGCGTGCCGCGCAAGGCCTATTACTACGACGTGAACTGAGCGCAGGACCGCCGCTTGCGGCAGGCCCCTGCCGCAAGCGCGGCGCGGCCTGCTGCCGGAGCCGCCCCCCCCCCCCCCCCCCCC